>JAITVQ010000212.1 GCA_031285745.1 Puniceicoccales bacterium
ATTCTTCGCGACAAGGTAAGGCTGGATAATCCGATAGGGAATCTGGGTAAGCAGCCCTGCTCCATCTCCGGTGACGGCGTCGGCATCAATGGCGCCACGGTGTGCCAGATTTTTCAAACCCTCAATGGCGCGTTCCACGATATCATGTGAACGAGTGCCGTTGATGTTGGCAATAAAGCCGACACCGCAATTGTCATGCTCGTCCGAGGGACGATAGAGCGGCGAGATGCGAGGGAAGTTCTGGCGCATTTATGTGAAAGAAGGCAGGAAAACTTTTGGAGGAAAGTAATGCGTTGGTGGTACGAAGGGAAGCGTATGCTTGTTTATGCACCCGGCCAAATGAAACCATCTTTCGCAGCACAAAGCTTCTCGAGCGGTCTTTTGTTTCGAGTACGTTGTCGAAGAGTGCAATTTTTGTGCCAGCCTCATTCTGTCAAATGTCTGAACAAAATAGGCATGCCACATAAACCACCCTTGGGCCCAAGAATGCCTTAAATTGAGCAACAGAGTCGCGAAAATGACGAAAATCGTTCGTTTTGCTTAAAAAAGAACACTGAATCCTCTCTGGGAGCAGATTCGCGCCGACAGCTTATTTTGCTGGTTTTCTGATATCCAATTTGCCGTTGCAATTACCACAGTTGCAGCGGGATTTACCGCGCAGAGCACGCCAGAACCAAATGCCCATAAACAAGACAGCGCCTCCAATGACCACGGCAGTAATGATATAATCGGCAGACATGAAATAAATATATCGCTAAAGAATAATTTCGCAACTCTCCAAAATGGTCAGACCAGTAGGCTCCCAATCTGGTAACAGGCAACAGCAACCAACCAAGCCAGTGCAGTCATGTAGGTAAATGAGGCTACTGCCCAACGCCAGCCAGCTTCCTTGGTGATGGTGGCGAGCGTCGCTCCGCATTGCGAGCAAAGGGCAAAGAACGCCATGATGGCAATAACCACCGGTATGGTAAAAATCGGCGTCCCCGCCCGCGGCCCGCTGGTCCATTTGGAATTGGCCATGGCCGTGCGCAAATCAGCGTTTTCCTCATCAACATCACCACCCAGGCTATAAGTAATGCCCAGCGTAGAAACAATGACTTCGCGAGCCGGGAAACTGGCCAGGACCCCGATGGTGATTTTCCAGTCAAACCCGGCAGGATCAAAGACCGGTTGAACCCACTTTCCAAAGCGACCCAGATAACTCTCCTCGACATGGGCACTTTCAATCCGATGGGCAAGCTGGGCAGCAAGCGAGTTCTCCTCGGGATTGCCGTCATGCTCAGCCAATGCGACTTCAACTGCGTCCACAGTCATGTTGTTTTCCTTGGCATGTTGCACAATGAAGCCGACTCTGGTAGTCTCCTCCACCTCGGCGCTATGTGGGAAATAAAGCAGCGCCCAGACAATGACCGTAATGGCAAAAATAATGGTGCCCGCCCGTTTGACGAACTCAGCCCCACTCTGCCACATGCGCCAAAGGACATCACGCGGCTTGGGAATCTGATAGCGCGGCATCTCCAAGACAAACGGCTGGGCCTTGGTTCGGAGAAAAAACCTTGTCAGCACCCATGCCGTCGGAATCGCCACGATCAGCCCCACGAGATACATGGCCACCATGACCAACGCTCCCTTGACAGCACCAATGCGTGGAACAATGAACGCCGTTATCATGAGCGTATAAACAGGCAACCGCGCCGAGCAACTCATGAAGGGAATGATAAAGATGGTGGCGATGCGTGACTTGGGGTCGTCGATGGTGCGGGCGCCCATGATGCTGGGAATTGCGCAGGCGTAGCCGGAAAGCATGGGCACAAAGCTTTTCCCGTTCAATCCGCACCAGGAAAAAAGCTTGTCCATCAGGAATGCCGCCCGGGCCATGTATCCAGTATCCTCCAACAGGGCGATGAAGAAAAAGAGAATCAAGATCTGCGGAAGGAACATCAAAAATGCCCCCACTCCCTCGATGATTCCACTGGAAACCAGGCTTTGCAAAATCGGGGTGCCTTCGAGAGTCGGCTCAACAATTCCCTTTAGCCAGTCGATGCCCGTCTCCAGCCACCCCTGCGGAATACCCGCCAGCCAGAAGACAGAAGCAAATACCGCCGCCATGGAGATAAAAAACAAAATCGTCCCCCAGAAACGGTGGAGCAAAATGCCGTCGATCCTTTGCGAGAAGGTGCGCTCACCCTTGCGCTGGGAAAGGGTTCCGTCCAGCACGTGGTTGATCCGCTCATAATGCAACAAAGCTTCCGCGGCGAGAGGGTTGTATCCGGCGTGGCGGATACGCTCGCGCGCGGCCCGGATAAACCGGTCGGCTACATCAGGACTGCATCTGAGACGCTCAATTATTGGCGAGGCAGAGTCGAAAAGGAGCCGTTGGAGTTCCACCTCGGGCAAAACATCCCCTGCCTCCCGTTCCAAACCTGAACGTAAAACCTCAAGCGCCTCCGGTATGCAGGGATGCCATGCAATGCGGGTCATGTGCGGCTCTTTTTCCAAGGCTGCAGCCATTGCCATCCGAACATCGTGAATCCCTTCACCATGCCATGCCGAAGCCAAGATAACCGGAATTCCGCCTAGGCGCTCGGATATCTTATCCGTGTCAATAACGATACCCCGCTTCCGGGCCACATCCGCCTGGTTGAGCACAAGCGCCAT
>JAITVQ010000232.1 GCA_031285745.1 Puniceicoccales bacterium
GTGCCGTTTTGAACTGACCTACATGGCGCTTGCTCCCGATCTCAAGATCATCGCCCCATGGAAAATCGATGCATATCGCGATCTTTTCCCCGGCCGCGCCGAGATGATTGCCTATTGCAAAAAGCACAAGATTCCCGTCGAGGCCTCGCTTAAGAAGCCCTATTCGATGGACCGCAACCTACTCCACATTTCCTACGAAGCCGGCATCCTGGAAGATCCGTGGTTTGACCCGACCGTCGCTTCCAACAAGGCCATGTTCAAGTTGTCCGTCGCTCCTGAGGATGCTCCCAACAAGGCTGAATACGTTGAACTTGAATTCGTCAAAGGCGATTGCGTCGCTGTTAACGGCAAGAAACTCACTCCCGGTCAGGTCATGAAGGCCCTGAACAAGCTTGGCGGCAAGCATGGTGTCGGGCGAGTGGACATCGTGGAAAACCGTTTCGTCGGCATGAAGAGCCGTGGTGTCTATGAGACACCAGGCGGCACCATTCTCATCCATGCGCACCGCCAGATGGAGACGCTGACGATGGATCGTGAAGTCATGCACTTGCGCGACTCACTTATCCCCAAGTATGCCGAGCTTATCTACAATGGTTTCTGGTATGCCCCGGAACGCGAATGTCTCCAGGCGCTCATCGACAAGAGCCAGGAGCGCGTGACAGGCACTGTCCGTCTCAAGCTCTACAAGGGCAACATCATCACCTGTGGCCGCAAGTCGAAGTACTCGCTCTATGATGAAAACATCGCCTCCATGGAAGGCGTGAAGAGTTGGTACAACCAGAATGACGCCACCGGATTCATCCGTCTCAACGGATTGCGCCTGCGCGCCCGGGCCAAGTCACAGGGTGCTCCTAAATATCCAAAATCCAAGGGCCTGTAATTGGGTTTCCGATATGGACTAAAAAGGGGCGTCTCATGCGAGACGCCCCTTTTTGTCGAACTCGCAAGATAGCGATTGCGACGGAAAAATAAGTTTCTAGACGGGGCTTATGCGCTTTTTTCTTCCAGGGTTATTGCTGTTTTGCTGTGTGTTTGGCGGATGTGCGACATCCGAGCCGGAGGAGCCTGCCTATGTCGATGATATCACGGTGCCCAATGATTTTTATATTGCAGCAGTGGACGGAGAGGAGCCGGCCAGGACGGGCGAGTTTTCGTATGTGCGATTTGCTCCGTTTGTCCGTCTTACCCCGGGGAAACATAATTTGACGTTGTCGAAAAAAAAGACCCCGGCTGCAACTGGGAGTACTCATGATTCCAACTTGGCGAGAACAATAAAGGTGGTTGTCGAATCGGGAGCCGGTTACCGGATTTCTGACGCAGGGCTTTCACTGATCCAGATCAGCGCACCGTGAGAATGTGCAAGTCGGCGCCATGATCCGGGGGCGAATCTCCTCGACGCCACCGGATTGCCAGATACTCGTTGTTGCCATGACTACCGACCTTGTTCTCCATCCCGACAAGAAAAAGCGTTGTTGGTGGCCGGGGCACGATCCGTTATACGTGAGTTACCATGATCATGAGTGGGGCGTGCCTGAATTTGATGACCGGGCCTTGTTTGAGAAATTGATTCTGGATGGTTTTCAAGCTGGCCTCTCCTGGATTACCATCTTGCGCAAGCGGGAGAACTTTCGGCAGGCACTTGCCGGATTCGATCCCGAAAAAATTGCCCGGTTCAATGCAAAGAAAGTCGAGGCGTTGATGCAGGATAGCGGCATCGTGCGTAATCGTGCCAAGATCGAGTCGTCCATTGTCAGCGCACAGGCTTGGCTGAAAATCCAGGAGAGCGGAAGCTTCTCCGAATTCATTTGGAGCTTTGTTGATGGCAGGCCAATCCAGAATAAACTGCGGGGCCGGGATGATGTTGTGGCCGAGACGGAGGCTTCCCGGAAACTATCCAAGGCCTTGAAAAAGGCCGGGTTCAATTTCTGCGGTCCGACTATTGTCTATGCATTCATGCAGGCTGTCGGCATGGTGAATGATCATCTGGTCGGATGCTACCGACACAAGGAGTGCGCCGAGTTGGCAAAACGAATAACGTAAGGAAATGTTTTGCATGCCATCGGATGCCCATGATTCCCCAAAGGGTTCGCCCAGACTTCCCACTTGGATAAAATACCCTTTGGTAGTCCTGGGTCTTTTTTTGGCATTTGTTGCCTATGCAATGGGCGGACGTTATTTGTAAGCCAAGGAACTTTCTCCCATTGGTCGGATAAACACTTATGCGGAATATCGCCGGACGATGCCATTGCCAGTCAAGGCGGAGACAATACATATGGATGGAGGAATCTACTATATCATTACAGGAAAATTCAGCAAAGTATCCTCTTGGTTAACCTTCCCCAGCGGGCCTCCCCAATATGTATTCGACGAGCAGGGTATCTTGGTGGATTGGGCCATGGATATTGGAGAAGCTTCGCGTTATAACCAAAAGTGGCGCAGTGATACGAATGCTTTAACGCAGATATCGATTTCTAAAGTGGATGAATCATTGGGAAAACTTCCGGCAACAAATTCCCCATAATTTATTTCTCTGTTTTTTCCGTTTCTTCCACTTCGGTTACTTCGATCCTCGGTGGTTCCTTGACTGTTTCGATGGCCCTTCGGGCTGATTTGCGCTGGCGCAGATGTGTAACCATCTTGACCTCGCCACCGGAAGCCGTGACGCATTCCTGCAGGAGTTGCTGGGGTTCGACCTCGATGGAGAACAAGTAGAGTTTCGGAGCGCCGGGTTTCTTGAAAGCGTTCAACCAGCGACGTTCCCAGGCTTTCTGGGCGGAGGTTCGCTTATCTGTATCCTGTCTGCTTTTGGCATCCACATGGATTGTCTTCCAGCTTTTGTCGAATTGCCGGATGCCATCCTGAAAGTCGGAGAAGGCGACTATCGCGTCATACTTCTCCCTGAGCATCCAATCGACCCACGCGCCAAACGATCCTTTTTCCAGTTGGTCCTTGTGCTTGTTGTAGAAAGCGGTGCCCGACTGGGAGAGTTTTTCGACGTTGGTGTAGGTGCGATTGGGTTGATTGTAGAAGACTAACTGGGGGTGAGGTTTCCCCTTATAATTGCTTCCCAAATACACATCTCCATCGAAGGCGAAAATATGAATCGCCACAAATTCGAAAATATCCGCATCGGGAAACTGCTCGTAGATTTCCTCTTTCACGCGGGGCAGATACGGGGTCATGGAGCCTGAGCAATCGAGATAGACGGCGATTTTCTGCGCCTTCACTCGCATGCCCATGATGAACTTTCCCACCATGTTTTTTCCTCCGCCGACACCAAGGCCTTGCCCGGTTCCTATGCCTCCACCCGATCCTCCGCCGAATCCCTTGGATGATCCGCCGTCTAGCATGCCGCTTTCGAAGGCGCTGATTCCCATGTTGGGCATATCGGGCAACGCAATGCTGGAGGAGGATCCCTTCACCGTGATTTTCGAGGGCGTCTTGACCATGTTGCGGGCGTTCTTCGGCTTGATCTTATGCTCGTAGATTCTCGCCTCCTTGCCGCCGGATCCTCCGCCTGCGCCTGTGGCGAAGGTCTCCGGTTCGTCATTTTTCGACTCAACGTAATAGGAGACGACCCAGAATACCGCCACCAAGACAAGGACGAGGTGAAGCAGCAGGCTGATGGAAAAACCTGTCCCTCCAAAATCCAAGCGGCGACGCTTGGCTACGGGGGCAGGCGCAGAAGGCGTATTCATGACAACGATAAAGAAGATAGACGAGTAAGGACAAGTAGACTTAATTTTTGCATAATAGACAGTTAAATTTTTATAACTCATGGAAAATTCTATCGAAATGAGAATGGGGCAGGCCAAACTTCTCTCTTGAAGGGACATGCCTTTACTCAACGATAGGTGTCCGTTAATTCCTTCTATGTTCCTAGCAGACGCAGCAACCGAGGTTACGAAAACGACAATAACTGGTAGCCACTTGGACTGGAATAGTGTCCTGGAGTGGCTTCAGGTTTACGGGATCAGGGTGTTTTGGGCGCTTGTGATATTTTTTGCCGGACGATGGCTGGCCAGCATTATTGCCGGGTTGGCGGGAGTCGCCTTGGCGCGTACCAAAATCACCCCGACGCTCAATGCATTCCTGGTCCGGGTCATCCATATATTGCTGGTGATTGTGGTGGTCGTGGCGGCGTTGGATATGCTGGGTGTGCCCACCACCTCCCTTGTCGCGATTATCGGTGCCGCCAGCTTGGCCATAGGTTTGGCTCTGCAAAACTCGTTGTCGAACTTTGCGGCGGGGATCATGATCGTCCTCCTTCGTCCGTTCCAGATTAACGACTACATTGAGGCTGGCAGTGTGTCGGGCACGGTTGAGGAAATCGGCATATTTACCACCCAACTGCGCACTTCCGACAACCGGGTGATTGTGGCTCCCAATTCATCTTTGACTTCGCAATCCATCGTCAATGTCTCCGCCAAACCTACCCGGCG
>JAITVQ010000233.1 GCA_031285745.1 Puniceicoccales bacterium
ATACCTTCGCCAATCCGCAAGGGTACTTCGCAGACCTGCGCAGTCATCTTGCGCAAACGCGAGAGCGTTGCGCAGCCTTACGCAGTACTATTGCTTTTGCGCAAGACTACCTCGCAGCACTGAGCAATACCCTTGCGGAACCGCAAGCATACTTGGCAGTGCTGCACAGCCCTTTTGCGGAATGACAAGGGTATGTCGTAGCGCTACGCAGTACCTTCACACAAACGCAAGACCACCTCGCAGGCCTGAGCAGCACCCTCTTATTGAGATGATAACCGGGAGCAAGGAGTGCCAGTTTTCCCTATGGCGTTGTTTTTCATGGTTTCGCGAAGTTCGTCGCTTCCCATGTGCAGCATCTGGTGTACGTACTAGCTGTCAGACTTCCCCGGTCTGGTTTGGGGGCTGGCCTTGTGTGCTCAAATGAGACGCCAGTCCCATTAAGACTTTACCGCAACCCCTCGAGTACTTGGAAAAATCCGGGGAAAGTTTTACCACAGCAGGCGGGATTCCTGATTTTCAGCCAAGGCCGCCCGTCACCATACAAGTCATATGTCCCCAGTATGCCAAAGCTCATGGCGATGCGGTGGTCTTCGTAGGTTTGGATGTTAACAGGTCCTTTCCTTGAGGCTTTTTTTAACTTTTTTCGATTAGGATAGATGGTGAACATACCTATGGAGGTGTCCTTCCGTAACACCTTCAAGGGCGGGTCGATTGTCTGTCTGAGCTTGGTTAATTCCGTGGCCATTGCGAGCAAACGGTCTGTCTCCTGCTTGCGAGCATGGGCAATGCCCCGGATTGTGAGCGGTGACGCTAACAACGGTGCTATTGCAGCCAATGTCAGGAAGGTGTCGGAAATGGCATTGAAATCAAGGTACCCTCCGCGAAGTGGAGTGTCGGGAGATGATACCTCCCATCCTGATTTGGTTTTTCGAAAAGGGAGGCCAAGTTCTTGCAAGATCTTGGCAAAGCCGGCATCTCCCTGCAGCCCATTGCTACGCAGGCCTGATATTTTTATCTTGGCCGGAGACGCAATGGGCAGGGCCAGAAAGTAACTCGCGGCGGTGGCATCGGGTTCGATGGGATATGTTCCGCTTGGGCAGGAATAAGCGCCCTGGCTATCGAAGACATAAATTCCCTCGGACGGAGTTGTCGCCTCGCGGCCGAAATCGGCGCACATCCGAAGGGTCATTTCCACAAAAGGCTCGGAGACGGTTTTTTCTGCCAGACGAACCGTGGCCGGTTTTTTTGTGAAAGGAGCGACCATCAACAGTGCCGAAAGCAGTTGCGAACTGGCGGACGCATCCACCGCTATTTCTCCGCCACGCAGACCGCGCGTATGCAGCGTGAAAGGAAAATGATCCGTAGGCGTTCCGTCCGGGGCAACAGCTTTTGTCCCTTGTGAAGACAACGCCTGTATCAAGCCGCCCATGGGGCGTGCATGCATGGCCGGGTCACCGTCCATTGTATATTCGCCTTTGGGATGCAGCGCGAGTAACGCAGTCAAAAAACGAGCCGCTGTTCCGGCATTTCCGACAAAAATTGCTGCCTTGGCCTTGGGGATGACTCCGCCTTGTCCTTTTACGACGATAGTTTTATCCGCCTCGTTTGTTTCTACCGAAAATCCAATTTCCTGCAGCGCGGCCACCATGATGTTGGTATCCCTGCTGAAAAGCGCCCCTGTCAATTTTACGGTACCGTTGCACAACGCAGCAAAGATCAAGGCCCGATTAGTAATGCTTTTGGACCCGGGGAGTTTCACCGTTGCGTTGATTTCGCGGGTGAATGGAATAATGGGGAGTAGATTCGCCATGAGAAGTATGTGATGTCAGGGTTGGTTTTTCTCTGTTTCCCTCGTTACCAGTAAATCCCGCCAACCTTTGCCTCGGGTCAGCTGGTTTTGTAGTGCCACAAAGTTTTTGTTTCTCAATGCAGACCTCATCAAGTCCAATTCTTCTTGGAACGAGTCCAGCGCACGGAGAATTTCTTCCCGGTTATCTTTTACAATTGAGCACCAGAGCGCAGGGTCGCCGCCGGATACCCGGGTGGTATCGCGCAATCCCGGACCGGCGTAATTGCGCCAATCTTCCGGTTTCCGTTGCAGGGTGGCGGAAAGCGTTGCTGCCAACAGGTGAGGAAGGTGGCTGATATGGGCGACGATCTCGTCGTGCATGTCGGGTGTAGTGGTCACGATTTGCATGCCGAGTGCGTTCCAGAACCGGGCAACGGCATCGACTGCTGCTGCCGGTGTCGCCGGCATGGGGGTCAGGAAACAGATTCTATTTTCAAAGAGTGAGGGGGACGCATGTTCCAGTCCCGATTTTTCCGAACCAGCCATGGGATGGGCTCCGATGAAATTTACCTTGGAGCCTGCCGCTGTTTGGGCATGACGACAAATTTCCCCCTTGGTGCTGCCAACATCCGTGACCAATGTACCGGGTTCGAGCGCGGGAGCCACGGCAGCCAGGACTTCGGCAATCCGGTCCACGGGGACGCAGGTTACCACCAGATCGGCGCCCCGTACACAATCCGAGGCATCGGCAAATACTGCGTCGCACCAAGGCTTTCCCTCGCAACGCAGGCGGGTTTCGGCCCGGCGGGACCATGTGGTGAGCCTTTGGGCCAGTCCACGTTGGCGGGCAGCTTGCATAATGGAGGCTCCGAGCAGGCCGGGGCCCAGAATGGCGATTTGGCGAAACACGTTTTCCTGATTGTAAGAACGAGTCTAATGAGCAATTTCCGTCGCCAGTCCAAGCAAACAATCTGGAATCGGAAAAGAAGACCTCGAAAAATTTCATGAATACCACTGCCAAGTACAAGCACCGCGAAGGCAAAGCGCTTCAAGTGATAATGATATTTCTTGCTTGTGGAGGGGTGTTGGCCGCCGCCTATTTTCTCACATTGCTGGGACCGGCCAAAAAGACGGAGGATTACCAAAAGAACTCTGGGCAACGACAGGAAAAGCTCGTTGAAATAGACAAGGCCAGCAATGATCTGTGGGAGCGGTACTTGAACCTGAAAGCCTTTAAGAAAACGCTGGAATCGGAGGATATGAAGCTATTGGAGGAAGCCTCAGCGATGCGGGAGTCTTATGTCCGCGAGGGCAAGGTACTTTATGATCCGGTGATGGATCAAATTCGTAAGGAATTGCACACTTTTCGAGCAAATGAGCTTCGGACCAAGAGCTTGGA
>JAITVQ010000260.1 GCA_031285745.1 Puniceicoccales bacterium
TAAGGTTTCTTGGAGCCTATGACCAGCCAAGGCCGGATAGCTTGACTGGGATCACCATGATGGGTGAATGAGAAACTGCCGGTGTCGTTCTGAGATTGTATCCAATCCCTGACGACACCGGCTTCTTTCATTCCACCGGGATGGCCGGGATAAACCAGTATCGACAGATGCCCACCATGGCGAAGGATGGCAGCCGATTGCTCCAGTGCCGCCAAGGTGGTGGTCTCCCGGGTGATGATGGAGTGGTCACCATGTGGGAGATAACCCAAGTTAAAGAATACTGCCGCGATGGTGCCGTTTAATTCTGTCGGGATATGATGAGCCATATTTTCGTGCCCATCCAAAACCAAGGAGACATTTTTTAACAGGCCGGCTTTATCCAGACGTTGTCGCGTGGCCTCAATGGCGTTTTGTTGAATATCGAACGCATAGACACGGCCCTTTTCGCCAACGATATTTGCCAGGAAGGCAGTATCGTGCCCATTCCCTGCCGTGGCATCCACGACAATGTCCCCGGCGCGAATAAAGTTTCGGGCCAGTTCATGGGCAAGTTGGGTGAGGCTTTGCGACATTGAAAATTCAATGTGAATTATTTCCGGCGCTTTTTGCTTTTCCGATAATTGACCGGAGTTCCTTGGCGTGCGGTTTTTTCTCCCTTGAGAATGGCAATTTGATCGCGCAGCAAGGCGGCTCGTTCGAATTCCAAGTTGTCTGCCGCGGCCAGCATTTCTGTTTCCAGTTCCGCGAGTACTGTTGCGAGATCCTTGTCCTTCGTTCCCTCGGCGAGCATCAGCATTTCATCGTCTTCGGCTCCGTCGGGCATAAGACTGGCTTGGACAGGGCGATTCACGCTTCTGGGGATGATTCCGTGTTCCTTGTTATAGGCCATTTGTCGCTCCCGCCGCATTGATGATACTGCCAGTGCGCGGACAAGGGATTGCGTCATCACGTCGGCATATAGGATTACCCGGCCTCTTTCGTGCCGGGCGGCGCGCCCCGACGTTTGTATGATGCTGGTTTCACTGCGGAGAAAACCCTCCTTGTCCGCATCCAAGATTCCAACCAATCCGACTTCCGGTAAATCGAGCCCTTCACGCAAGAGGTTTACGCCGATCAATACATCGAACTGGCCCTGTCGAAGGCGGCGAAGGATTTCGACGCGCTCGATGGCGTCGATATCCGAGTGCAGGTATTCGACATTCAGGCCCGATTCACGCATGAATTCCGCCAGATCCTCACTCATCCGCTTCGTCAGGGTGGTTACGAGGACACGTTCGCCTGCCGCGGCGGCGTTTTTGGCTTCACTAATCAGATCCTCGACCTGTCCCTTGATTGGGCGCACTTCCATTACTGGGTCCAGCAGTCCGGTTGGCCGGATAATCTGTTCGGCAATGGTGCTGCTGACCTCGATCTCGTAGGGAGCCGGGGTTGCCGAAACAAACAGGGTTTGCCCGGTGACAGCAGTAAACTCATTCGGCTGGAGGGGGCGATTTTCCAAGGCTGAGGGAAGCCGGAATCCAAATTCAACCAGGCGCTCTTTCCGAGATCGGTCTCCATTGTACATGCCTCGAATCTGTGGAACGGTCACATGGCTTTCATCAATGAAGAGCAGGAAATCCTTGGGAAAAAAGTCCAGCAGGCACCAGGGGCGTTGCTGCGGTTTTCTGCCTCCGATATGCATGGAATAATTTTCGACACCCTGGCAGAAGCCTGTTTCTTGCAGCATCTCCAGATCATATTCAGTTCGCATCCGGATGCGTTGGGCTTCCAGCAGGCGACCCTGTTTTTCAAAATAAGCGACCCGTTCTTCCAATTCATCGCGAATGGCCTTGCGGGCTTGTTCCAGCCGGCTGGGATGCACGACGTACTGGGTGGCGGGATAGAGGTCGAATTTGTCGATTCGTTCTCCTGTTTTTCCTGTCAGGGGATCGAGCTCGCGCAGGCTTTCAATTTCATCTCCCCAGAATTCGACCCGAAGCGCGTTCTCCTTGTAGGCGGGGAAAATATCCACGACTTCGCCCCGTACCCGAAAATTACAGCGTTCCAGCTTGATTTCATCCCGTTGGTACAGATTGGCGACCAGCTTTTCCAGCAGAGTGTCGCGTCGCATCGCCATGCCGGTGTGCAACGGGATCATCATATCCTTGAAATCATCGGGGGAGCCTAACCCATAGATGCATGAAACACTGGCGACAACGATGACGTCGCGCCGGGAGATCAGCGCACTGGAGGCAGCGATGCGAAGCCGTTCGATGTCATCGTTGATGGAGGAGTCTTTTTCAATATAGGTATCAGTCTGTGGAATATAGGCTTCGGGTTGGTAGAAGTCGTAGTAACTGATAAAATATTCAACGGCGTTTTTCGGGAAAAAGTTTTTGAATTCGGAATATAATTGGGCGGCCAGTGTCTTGTTGTGGGAAATAATCAAAGCAGGCCGCTGTAGCTGTTGGATAATATTGGCCATCGTATAGGTTTTCCCCGACCCTGTAACACCCAGCAACGTTTGGTATTTACTCCCTGCCTGGATGGATGTTACCAGTTTTTCAATGGCTTGGGGCTGGTCTCCGGTCGGAGTATAATCGGCAGTCAGTTCGAAATGGTCAGGCATGGATATAGGATTAAGAGAGAGACAAAAGTTTCACGATTGAAAATCAATGGATAGTGCTTTTTTGACAAGAGACACTTTTAAACATTAAGGACGCATTGTGAATTTTCTTGAATTAAACACCTTGGTTGATAGCAGAACTTCCCCTAAAGCTGCGTTCTTAAAGATTATACCTCTGTGAGATTTGCTCACGAAAGGGTTCTCTTTATGGCAATGCAAGGTAACTTTCAACAAAACCAATGAAATCGTCCCTGAAACAACTCATACTGGCAGCATCCTGCCTTGCCGGTGTTACTTGTGTCCACGCACAACAATACACAACCTTGGAGCCAGTCGGGAATACCACCACCAAGCCGGAATATCTCACTGTTTCGACTCCTACCCGGTCAACCAATGTCGTGACGGAATCCTCGTCGGCGGCATTTGGAAAGAGAATGAATGAACTGGGCGCGGGATTGATTGGGCGCAGTTATATTTATGCCACTTACGATTATGTGAATTATGACGATGACGTCTTGGACAATACCAATGGCGCTACTGTCAGGGCCAATTTCCCCTTGATCAACTGGCTTGATATCGGAGTTCAATATTCATACCAGGGCGCTGACGATCAGTATACCGGATATGGGATTATTGATGCCAGCGGAACTACTGCGTATCTTCTTTATGACGATGATTTGTCGGCGAATTTCTTTTGGGCAGACCTGACTTTTCATACTACCTTGACCAGTGTTTTCAATATCAAACCATATGCTCGTGCTGCCATCGGCGTGGCTTATTATGATTATGAAGTTTCTGCGCGCGATTTTTACGATCACTCGATTACCTACGAAGGACTGGGCTGGGACGATACCGTGGGCATGTATGCCACAGAAATTGGCGTAGAAATTCCCATTGGAAAAATCGTTACGATCTCCCCTTTTGCCGGGGCACGCTGGTACTTTGATAGTGATTACGACAGTGAATACCTCTTTGGCGGAAGGCTTAATGTGTATCTCACTTACGGCTTCGGGCTGACGGCGGCGGTTTATACCGACACGGATAGTAATATGTATGCCTCGGCAGGTCTCTCCTTTAGCTTCTAAAGATAGTAACCAGCTAGCGCAAAAAACAACCCCGGCTTTATAATGCCGGGGTTGTTTTGTATAGTTAGTCCTGTAAATAGTTGGACGCGATGATGGCGTCGCTAAGGGAGAGGCAAGCATGGTTTCGCCAGAAGCGTTT
>JAITVQ010000264.1 GCA_031285745.1 Puniceicoccales bacterium
AGAAAATATCGCTGTCGCCAGCTATCGAGAGTCCTTTGCCACTTCCCTCAAAACCGCCTTGGTGTGTTCAAATCGCTCACATTCAATCGAAATTTCTCAGGGAAATCAAATTTCTCCTCCTATATCTAAGCTATCTTTCAGCATGATAGTCTGAAATGCACAACCAAGGATATATTTGCCATTGGCGTTATTGGGGAACAAACTGAGGCATCATGGGAAAAGTTTCCTACACAGACTTGGTTAATCCGGCAGTGCTAAATCAGCCGACCTACGAGCCGGGAAAGCCGATTGAGACGGTGGCCCGCGAGTTCGGATTGGATCCCTGCGGCATCATCAAGATGGCGTCGAACGAGAACCCGCTGGGGCCGTCACCACTCGCCCAGTCTGCCGTGGCGAAGATGCTCGGAGAGGTGAACCTCTATCCCGATGGTGGCGCGACCCAACTCCGCGAACGCCTCGCCAAGCATTGGGGGTTGAAGCCATCCCAGTTCCTGATCGGCAATGGCTCAAACGAAGTGATGATTTTGCTGGCGCAGGCGTTTCTGCGACCCGGCGACGAAGTGGTCTTCGGCAGCCAAGCCTTCATTGTTTACAAACTGGCCGCCTTGATGTTCGGCGCAGTACCGGTAGCTGTGCCGATGCCAGACTATCGTCACGATCTGGCTGCCATGCGGGCAGCCATCACGGAAAAGACCAAACTCGTCTTCCTGACTTGTCCGAATAATCCCACCGGCACGATCAATTCCCCGGCATCTATTATAAATTTCGCCAAGGATCTGCCGGAACATGTCATCCTTTGCCTGGACGAAGCCTACACGGAGTTTCTGGATGAAGCCGCTGACCTGCGCCCGCTTATTGCCGAGGGGAGGAAGGTAGTATGCGCTCGGACTTTCTCAAAAATCTACGGACTCGCCGGATTGCGCGTCGGTTATCTCTACGGTTCGGAAGAAGTAATCGGGCTGGTGCAACGCGTTCGCCAACCTTTCAACGTGAATCTGGTTTCCCAAATAGCGGCGGTTGCCGCGCTGGATGACTCCGCATTTGTGAAGTTGAGCAAGGAAGTGAACAGCGAAGGTCTGCGCCAACTCACCGCCGGATTATCCGTGCTGGGACTGGAGTATGTCCCCAGTCATGGAAACTTCCTCGTCTTTCATATCGAAAATGCCGCAGGGATTTTTGATGCCTTACAGAAACAGGGGATCATCGTACGACCTCTCGCCGGCTACGGCATGCCCAACAGTCTGCGAGTAACAGTCGGCACCCACGAGCAGAATGAGCGCTTCCTGAGAACACTCGGAGAATTGCTCAAGACAAGTAACATCAAGTAGAGCAGGAAAAACCTGCACTACTTTTCCTACACTGTTATTCCCGGCGTGGTGATTATTTCACCACGATATTCACGAGTTTTCCGGGAACGACGATTTCTTTGACGGTTTCTTTGCCGTCGATGAATTTTCGGACGTTTTCGTCTGCCCGGGCTGCCGCCAGCATATCCTCTTTGGAGGCATCCTTGGGCAAGACAGTTTGACCACGCAACTTGCCGTTGACCTGGAATACAACGGTGACGGTGTTCTCGACCAGTTTGCTTTCGTCGAGAGCGGGCCAACCGCTTTCGCTGATGCTGCCGGTTCCGCCCAGGCGCTGCCAAAGTTCCTCGGCAATATGCGGTGCGAGTGGTGCAAGCAGTTGAAGCAGGGCGCGTGCGGTCTTGAGGGAAAGGGTCTCGGCCTTTTCGGCTCCATTGAGGAAAATCATCAACTGCGAGATGGCCGTGTTGAAACGCAGATTCTCAATGTCCTCAGTAACTTTCTTGATAGTTTGATGCAGGAGGCGCTCAATGTCCGGATTTTCTGCCCCAACATTTTGAATGCGGGATGAGACAACCCCTGTTCGATCATCAATCAGGAGACGCCAGATGCGGCGAAGAAAGCGGGAGATTCCCTCGATATTCTTGGTGTTCCACGGCTTTACGGCCTCCAACGGCCCGATGAACATGAGGTAGAGACGGAGGGCGTCGGTACCATGCTCATGGACGATCGTGTCGGGATTAACAACATTACCGCGGCTTTTGGACATTTTTTCACCATCTTCGCCCAGGATGAGGCCTTGGTGAAAAAGTCTCTTGTAGGGCTCCGGATCCGAAAGCACTCCGATGTCGTAGAGGAAGCGATGCCAGAAGCGGGCATAGAGCAAGTGGAGAACTGCGTGCTCAGCTCCGCCGATGTAAAAGTCGGGAGTTCCCCAGTATTTCTCCTTTTCCTTGGAAACGATGGCGCTGTCGTTCTTGGGATCGAGGTAGCGCAAATGATACCAGCAGGAACCGGCCCATTGCGGCATGGTATTGGTCTCGCGGGAGGCGGATACCCATGGGAAAGCCGGGGCTGTATTCGTATTGCAATTACAGTTCTTTATTTCGCCGGTTTCCAGATTGACGCATACGTGCAGCCATTCTTTCGCTCGGGAAAGCGGGCTTTCCCCGGTCGGCGAAGGCTGGTAGGATTCCACCTTGGGGAGTTCGAGCGGAAGCTGTTTTGACGTTAATGGCACTGCGCAGACTTCCACACCATCAATTTTGCAGGTAACCGGTGTTTCCGGCATGAATTCTCGAAGCGGGGATGCCGCCGGGATTTTTTGATAGTCTTCCGGCGACACCCAGAGAATGGGGAAAGGCTCACCCCAATAGCGCTGACGGGAAAAGAGCCAGTCACGGAGTTTGTAATTCACCGCAGCCTTGCCCTGTTGTTTGGCAGCAAGGTCGGCGGTAATCCTGGACTTAGCCTCGGCAACCGGAAGCCCGTTGTAGACCCCGGAATTAATCATGATGCCGTCGGCCTCAAACGCAGCCTTGGTCAAGTCGGCATCGGTCCCAGCGGGCGGATTGACGACAGGGATGATCGGGAGGCTGAATTTACTGGCAAATTCCCAGTCGCGCTGGTCGTGTGCAGGAACAGCCATGATGGCGCCGGTGCCATAGCCCATCAGCACATAGTCGGCGATCCAGATCGGGATCTTGTCGCCGTTGACAGGATTGACGGCATAGGCGCCGCTGAAAACACCGGTTTTGTCCTTGGCTAGATCAGTGCGTTCCAAGTCGGACTTGTTGCGCACTTGGGCGATATATTTTTCAACGACATTCTTTTGGTCTGGCGTGGTCAGCTTCTCGACGAGTGGATGCTCCGGGGCAATGACCATGTAAGTCGCACCAAAGAGCGTATCAGGACGCGTCGTGTAGACAGTCAGTTTCTCCCCGGCGGCAGCGCCTTCGGCGATGACAAAATCAACCTCGGCCCCCTCGGACCGTCCAATCCAGTTTTTCTGGAGACGCTTGGTCGAGTCCGGCCAGTCGAGGGCATCCAGTCCGGCGATAAGTTTTTCGGCATAGGCGGTGATGCGGAGTACCCACTGGCGGATAGGGCGACGCTCAACCGGGAAGTTACCGCGTTCCGACCGGGGCCCTTCATCGGTGTTTAAGATTTCCTCATTGGCCAGGACGGTACCGAGATCAGGGCAAAACCAGACCGGCTTTTCGTCCACATAGGCCAAGCCTGCCTTGAAGAGCTGGAGAAATATCCACTGGGTCCACTTAAAGTAATGCGGGTCGGTAGTGCTGATCTCGCGCTCCCAGTCGATCCCGAAACCCAGCATCTGGAGTTGACGGCGAAAATTGTTGATATTCTGGCCTGTCTGGATGGCAGGATGTTCGCCGGTCTTGATGGCGTATTGTTCGGCGGGAAGTCCGAAGGCATCCCAGCCCATCGGGTGGAGTACGTTGAAGCCACGGGCCTTCTTGTATCGCGACAAAATATCAGAGCCCGTGTATCCCTCGGGATGGCCGATGTGGAGCCCCGCTGCCGACGGGTAAGGGAACATATCGAGCGCATAGTACTTGGGCTTGTTCGTGGCGGAATCGTCAGCCCGGAAGGTGGCGTTATCTTTCCAGAATTGCTGCCAGCGCGGTTCAATCGCGGCAGGATTATATTCGTTGCTCGTGTCGTAGGCCATGGTTGGAATGTGAAAAACGGTTGTTAATGCAGA
>JAITVQ010000282.1 GCA_031285745.1 Puniceicoccales bacterium
CTTATTTTTTCTCCAACTGCGAAATAAAATCCTCCGACTTCCAGACAGGCCCATCGCGACGATAAAGAATTTTCCCATCGGCACCAACCAGCAGCGTAGCCACATTATGATTGATGGTGCCATCCTCCCGCACGGTCAAAATACCAAACTGGCGCATAAGGGCATTGATCTGCTCCTTGGGCCCCGTCAGGAAAAAATAGTTGCTCCCGTCAACCTCCCGCGCATCCGCGTAGCTTTTCAAGATGCCCGGCGTATCATAATCAGGATCAAAAGTGATTGTCAGGAATTGCACATCAGGGATTTTTTTAACGGACAGATCTTTCTGCAGTTTTGCCATTTGGGTGCTCTGCCTCGGGCACATCTCCGGATTTTTACAGCGGGTAAAAATGAAATTCAAAACCAGTCGCTTTCCTTTCAAATTCTCTGCCCTGACCAAATCCCCATATTGATTCCACAAAGCGAATGGCGGTATCGCCTCCCCTTTCTTCCGAAATACCGAGCCACGGGAACGCCGGGCGGTATCATCGACAATGGCATTGGTCGCCAATTGCACAGCCTTGGCGGATTGTTCATCATTCGGCCAAATATTCTCCAGGCGCAGAGATTTCCCCGATTTCAAGGATTCGCCTCTGACCGTCTTTCCGACATAGCCCGCCTGCAAATCACCTGCCCCGACAAAATACTCCTGCGTTTTTCCGTCGGCATCCTTGAAAACCAAGGTTCCCTCGTCAGGCTGCACGGCACTGACCACTCCTTTCACCATGTCCGCCTGTAAATTGGAAAACGCAAACCCCATGCACAGGACCATCCAGATGTAGTGCTTCTCAAAGAATAACATGCCTTGCAAATAAAGCAGAGTCTTCCCAGAACCAAATCTAAAACATATTTAGAGCAGTTCCTCTTTTGCCTACCACGGGAACGAAAATACGACGAATAGGTGGTTTTATTTCCCCAATGTCATAGCTCCCGGCCATTCACCTGTCATACCTTTTGGCATTTTTGGCTCCTTCCGGACAACCGGATAGTATGCTTGAGCCAAAATTGGGACAATCCGCATGTCCGGATTGAACCATTTGCTCCTCATTGGCATCTTCCGCACGTCCGGATTGTGTGCTTTACTCATAAATCATTACTTCCGACAGCGCGGATTTCATTTTTAAGAGGAAAATCATGGGTTCCGGCACCCCCGGAAGTCATCGTTGATCTCTAAATCATGACTTCCGGACGTCCGGATTGTCCCAAATTGCCAACATCATAAAAAAGAAAGGCGGCTGGAACTCCAGCCGCCTTTTCTCTTCGAACCCAATACCTTGGTTCTCGATTTACACTGTGCAAATCTTGATTGCGGCAGCAAGCGAGGTGAGCGGGTCCCGCGTGGGAACAAACTCCTGTCCGACAAACCCGCGAAATCCTGTTTTGTGGATGGCACGCATAATGGCCGGGTAATTCAACTCCTGTTCATCTGTCGGCTCGAACTCATTGCGCCCAGGATTCCCTGCCGTGTGGTAATGACCGATGTAGGCGGCGTTTTCCTGGATGTTTCGGATGACGTCCCCTTCCATCACCTGCATATGGTAGATATCATAGAGGAGTTTGAACCGTTCTGAACCTACTCGCTTGGCCAACTCCACCCCCCAGGCGGTCCGGTCACACTGGTAGTCCTTGTGGTTCACCTTGCTGTTGAGCAATTCCATGATGACGGTCACCTTGGCCTTTTCCGCCGCTGACATGATTTGCTTGAGGCCTTCGGCGCAAATTTCGAGGCCTTCTTCATCAGACTGCCCTTTCCGGTTTCCGGAAAAACAAATGACATTGGGAATGCCGCCATTGGCACATTCCTTGATGCGCTCGATAAAGGCCGGCACGTATTTGGCATGATTTTCCCGGCGATTGAAACCATTGACAATCGTACTGGGGCCGTTGGAAACCGCACACGTCAACCCGTGCTGCTGCACCTTCGGCCAATCCGCAGGATTAAGCAGCTCGATAGACTCGATCCCCATCTTTTTTGCCTCAGGCGCAAATTTTTCGAGCGGGATTCTATAGCACCACGCACAAACGGAGTGCTTAAAGGAGTTGGAGGCCGGTGTTGTGGTTACAGCAGGATTTTCTTGGGCGAGCATAGAAGGAACAAGGCGTGAGATGGCAGTCAGCGCTCCGGTAGCTGCAACTGCCTTGATGGCTTGGCGTCGGTTCATGGGATTAAATCTGTTTGGCTTTTGGTGAAGTTTAAATGTCGGTGGGTAAACCAAGGATGTCATCAGCCGGTCTGATTTGTTCCCGAGTTTGTATAACCTATCACAGGCACAAACAGCATGAATGATGGACAGGAAAACGAGAAAACACTGGAATTCATATAGCCGCTGGAAGCGGCTAATGCGTTCACGAGCAAAGCGTGTCACTTACACATAGTTTATTCAAGATGGCCTTTAGGAATGGACTGACTACATTGAGATGAACTGCTATAAAGAAAGGCGGCTGGAACTCCAGCCGCCTTTTCTCTTAGAACCAAAGATCCTTGGTTTCTCGATTTACACTGTGCAAATCTTGATTGCGGCTGCGAGCGAGGTGAGCGGGTCCCGTCTGGGACCAAACTCCTGCCCGACAAACCCGCGGAAACCTGTTTTATGGATGGCGCGCATAATGGCCGGATAATTCAACTCCTGCTCATCTGTCGGCTCGAACTCATTGCGCCCAGGATTCCCTGCCGTGTGGTAATGACCGATGTAGGCGGCATTTTCCCGGATGGTCCGAATGACATCACCTTCCATCACCTGCATGTGGTAAATATCGTAGAGGAGTTTGAACCGTTCTGAGCCGATTCGCTTGGCCAGTTCCACCCCCCAGGCGGTCCGGTCACACTGGTAGTCCTTGTGGTTCACCTTGCTGTTGAGCAATTCCATGATGACGGTCACCTTGGCCTTTTCCGCCGCTGGCATGATTTGCTTGAGGCCTTCGGCACAAATCTCGAGTCCTTCTTCATCAGATTGTCCATTCCGGTTCCCGGAAAAACAAATGACATTGGGAACGCCGCCATTGGCACATTCCTTGATGCGCTCGATATAAGCCGGTACATATTTGGCATGATTTTCCCGACGGTTGAAACCATTACTGATCGTACTGGGGCCGGTGGAAACCGCACATATCAACCCATGCTGCTGCACCTTCGGCCAATCCGCAGGATTAAGCAGCTCGATAGACTCGATCCCCATCTTTTTTGCCTCAAGCGCAAATTTCTCGAGTGGGATTTTTCTATAGTACCCTCCAGTAACAGAGTGTCGGAAGGAATTGGAGGCAGGTGTCGTGGCTACCGCAGGATTCTCTTGGGCGAGCACAGCAGGGACAAATCGTGAAATGGCGGTCAGCGCTCCGGTAGCTGCAACTGCCTTGATGGCTTGGCGTCGGTTCATGGGATTAAATCAGTTTGGTTTTTCAGGTGAAGTTAAATATCGGTGGGTGAACCAAGGATGTCATCAGCCAGTCTGAGTTGTTCCCAATTTTGTATAAGCTATCGCCTGTGCAAATCCGCAAAAAACAGCAGGCTGACACGAATCACGTCAGCCTGTTGTTTTACATGGAAATTATAGCGGATTAGAGCTTTTCCAACGCATCCAAATCAATCTCGGGGTGCGGCTGGCCGGAGCTCTCACGGGTAAAAGGCGTCCGGCTTGGCGTGTTTTCATTGAAGAAACCGCAGTTTTTCAGGAAAAAGCGTTTTTTGTTTTCAGTGACACCGCCGGTGTAATCCATGCGAACCTTGGCACCGCCAGTGGCATCGCACGTAAACCGCCCCTTGGTCATTTCATACCAATTACCGTCCTTGTCCCGGGCCCATTGGTTGCCAAACTCAACATGACGCTCACGCCAGCCCATCTGCGGACTGAAGTTTTCCAGGAACGAGTGAGTCCCCTTTACCCAGGTGTCGGTTTTGGGACGTTGGAAGCTGGCAATGAGCCGCCATTGACCTTCTTCCGGGGGAAAGAAATAAGCCGTATAATCAGTGCTTCCGTTTCCAGTCGGGCGAATCTTCATAAGGAACTTATAGGTCGTTCCCGCGACCCAAGGATAACGCAAGTAGCTTTGCCCTCCCGAACCCTCATTGCCAAACTCGCCAATGTGTACATCCTTGCCGCGACGCAGCATCTTGATGCGCTGGTCTTCGGGGATTTTTTTCGGATCCTGGGTGTCAAACGGGCTCCACACAGAAAAGAGGATCCGGCGCTCGTGCGGTGAGTTGACTTGGATGCCAAAGTATCCCTGGCCAAAACCACAGGCCATGAAATAGGAATGCAGGACGTCCTCGCCGGTCGGGACATGCACCTCATTATAAAAATATTCGACATCCTTGTCCTTGGGCAGTTCGTATCCCATGTGAACCGACGGACCACGGCGACCCCAGTAATTGGTAATGGCACCGTTATCCACGTAGTTCATCCCCCCCTCGACCCCGTCGAGCAGGATATCGGAAATATCCCCATAGGTGCTCCCTGCCTTGGAAACTCCCGTAAAATCAACCCGTTGGTATCCGGCGACAGGAAAAGAGAATGTCCCGATTTCCACGGACTTGAACTCGTCGTTTTTATACGAGATTTCTTTCTCGGTCCCGGCAATGGTCACCTTGATTGTGGCCTCTCCACGAACGCGAATCGAGACCTTGACGTTTTCCTGCGGTTTCTGGATGGAGAAATACGCGCTGATGACACTGTTAGGGTCACGCCATCTGGTAATGCCGGAATCCCGGATTTGCGCCCCACTGGGATCCACCGTCGTATAGGCATTGCCACCAAGACTGATCGCTGTTTCAGCAACAGCGACAAATGGAGCAAGAAAAACAGCGGCACTTGCGAGCGCAAGCGCCGGGAAACGTTTAAAGCGAGATATTATCATATGAGTTGCTTAGGTCTCTGGGACAACACGGCGAGGTAAACGTTCCGCCGGAAAATTCAAAGAAAATTGGGGACATTGAAGAATGTTTTAGGATATCCTCCCCAACAAACAAAAATCCCCGCACCATATGCGGGGACTTTTACATAGCTGCTCTACAGATACTTATTTGCTTTCTTCGCTAGCCTTGGCATCTTTCTCCAAGTCCCGAATCCAGATATTGCGGAACTCAATCGGGTCGCCGTGAAATTGCAGGATCAACGGAAGCCGCTCTGGATGCGCCTTCCAAGGAGGGACATTCTTCCACGTCGTCGGCCCCAGCAATTCCTGGGCATTCTGCACCAGCACGCCGTTGAAGAGCACCGTGAATTTAGCCGGGGAAATCAATTTGCCGTCCTTGTCGAAACGGGGCGCGACAAAGGCGATATCGTAGCTCTGCCACTCGCCCTTGGGCAGCGCGGGATTCACCATCGGAGGAAACTGCCCGTAAATCGCCCCGGCGGTCCCGTCAGCATAAGTTATGTTGGAGTGCGACTCCAAGACTTGGATTTCATAGCGACCGCCCATGAACATGACGCCGCTATTGGCACCTCTCTGACCGGAAGCAGATCGGCTGATCGGCACCCGCCATTCAATGTGCAACTGGCAGTCTCCATAACCCTTCTTGGTTTCAATACTGTTGTAAGAATCAACCCAGATACCGTCCTTGATTGGCCACATGCGCGGCTTGTACTTTTCGGTCGGCTTGTTCGGACTCGGCTGCCAGGCATCGGTTGAAGTACCGTTAAAGAGAATTTCGGCATCGCTCGGCGGCTGGGTCGTCAGGCAACCGGGAGCAGTCACCTTCACGGGCTGCGGACGATCAGGATCGTGCACATGCCACTTTGTGCCGGGAACCAGCGGGGTATCCTTATAGCCATCTGTATTTTGGGCCATGCTCATGATTGGTGAAAAAGCGACTCCTGCCAGCAGGAATGTGCTCAAGGAAAGAATGGGAAGTTTCATAAAGGTCGTGAAGTACATTAAACAGCTCAGGGCAAGGTGAGTTCCAACGTATCGGATGTGTCATAAGAACTTATTGCCCCGCGTCGATTTGACTTTCACGGCAACGGCACCTCCTTGACATACGGACGACATGCAAAAAAAGAAATTTTCCCTGGAGTTTGAAAAACCCATCCTCGAACTGGAGGAGCGCATTGCGGAATTACGCCAAACCTCAACCGCCCACAAGGTCGATGTCGCCAAGGAGATAACCGCCCTTGAGGAAAAACTTTCCGCCACCCGCGCCAAAATCTTCAACCACCTCACCCCCTGGCAACGCGTCCAGCTCGCCCGCCACCCCCAGCGCCCCTACTCGCTCGACTATTTCAAACTCCTCTTCGACGACTTTCAGGAACTCCACGGTGACCGCCTCTATATGGATGACGAATCCACCATCGGGGGAATCGCTTTCTTCGAGGGAGAACCCCTTGTCCTCATCGGCCAGCAAAAAGGCCGTGACCTCAAGGAGAACCTTCGGCGCAATTTCGGTTGCCCCAACCCCGAGGGCTATCGAAAAGCGCTCCGCCTCATGCGCCTCGCCGACACTTTTCAACTCCCCCTTGTCACCTTCGTGGATACTCCCGGTGCGTATCCCGGCACTGCGGGAGAAGAACGCCATGTCGCCGAGGCCATCGCCGCCAATCTGCGCGAAATGAGCGGACTCGGGGTGCCCGTAATCTCCATCGTCATCGGAGAAGGCGGCTCCGGGGGCGCGCTCGGCATCGCCGTAGCCGACCGCATCCTCATCCTCGAAAACGCCTACTACTCCGTCATCTCGCCGGAGGGTTGCGCCGCCATTCTCTGGAAAGACAAGGCCCACGCCCCTGCGGCTGCCGAGGCGCTCAAGCTTGATGCCGCCAGCCTGCAAAAACTTGGCGTCGTAGACGAAATCATTGCCGAGCCTCTGGGCGGTGCCCAGGAAAACATCGAACAGACCGCGGGGAACATCCGGGCCGCGCTTCACCGACACCTCAAGGAATTGAAAAAACTTTCCCCGGAAAAACTCCGTGACTCCCGCTACGCCAAATATCGGGAAATCGGCGAGTTTGTGGAATAAAAACCCGATGAACTCAGGAACGGAAAATAGTCATAGTCCCATCGGGTAATTTCAGGAGTCCCTTAGCTGCTTGAAGCCACATCCATCTGAACGCTCTTGCCTGCAGCCTCCGGAGATTTCGCCAGATTGAAACGGCAGGTTTTTCCCTGCGCGAAAGCCGGCAAAACTAATTTCAGTGTCACCTTATCCAGAGTCTGGGCCGGGTCCGACACGAACACACGCGCCTTCGGTCTGGAAACATCGCGGATCATCACTGCACAGGGCGCATCGGCGGTAACTGCTACTCGCCCCTGTTTCAATTCACCTCGCTCCCAGAACACCACCTGCAGCACATCAAGCTTGCGATGGTATACCGCCTGCATTTGCGGCGTATTGGCCAGAAACTGGACATCCTTCATCGGATTATTCCGTATTTTCTGTAACGAGCAATCCGGCAGAACCACATAACAGTAGCTCCCCGCCTTCGGTTTTGCCCCATGCTCAAGCCATAGGCAGAATACATCCTCCTTCACCGTCTCCTTGGAGTAACCTGTATTAATATCGTACCAGGCTCCCTCCTGCTTGCGCACGCTCAATCCCGCCTGCTGCCCCTGCGCAATCCAATATCCGACTCCATCATGATGAGCCCAGCGGATGTCGCCTTTTTCTGTTGTGCCCAACTTGCTCTCTTTCGCCCTGCCTCCCGCTTCAACACCCACCTTGCCCTTGAGCAGGCACTGATTGATCGTCGTCTGCATCGGAAACGCGGATTCCGACCGGATCCCGCTGCCCATACACACGATCTCATCGTCAAAAAAGAACCACGCCCGCTTTCCCCAGGAATTCAATCCCTTGTACGTATCCCGGTAATCGTAAACGAACATCCCGTACAAGCCATCGGACACCCCGCCCGTCATCTCCGTCTCGCCGCGATGATCCCAATCCCGCCCCAATGGAATGGGATTCGCCGCAGGGCACATCACCCCCGGAACCTTCGCCCAATCCCAAACCGGGAAAATATCGAAGTACTCCTCACCTGTCCTGACAATACTCATTCCCCCGTCGGACAGAAAATACGACTTATATCCCTCCCCGTTGCCTACCCCCTGCTCGTTGCGCCCGGTCCGCTTCGATACAGTCCTCACATCGACCGTATAGCCAGGACGCTGATGCAGCATGTAATCGGCCCGGAAGAAATGTCTGTTGAACGATTCCAGTCCGTAATCCGCCTTCTTCCTTCCCGACAAACGCTCAATGGCCAGCCCATACTCCTTCGCATTGTCGGGATCCAACCGCACCAGTCGCTCAAGAATCCCTGTAAAACCTCGCTGCGACAGCGCTCCCTTTCGGGTCACGCCCCTCCCCAGCACATTGTAATTGAAATGACTCCCCCGGATAGCCGGCAAATAAGCCTTGCGCACAAAACCACTCAGGACCTCCATCTGCTCCGGCTTCAGGGCAAACTCGGTATCCTTCACGAACAAGGCCACCTCGGAAACCACATCGACAAGCACCAGCCCATATCCCCCGATATAAAGCTGGGGGCCATGCTGCATATACGAAAAATCATACTGCACCCCTTCCTTCGTCGTAAAGCGCAGCGGATCGAACATCTCATCCAAGGCCATTTTCATCACCGCCCGATCCTTCGTCAAACATGCCCGGTATAGATAGTGCAGCGCCACATCCACCTTGTTCGCCCCAGCCTGCGCCTTCGGATTGCCGCCCTGGGCCTTCATCCTTTCAACCAGCTTCGCCACCAGTTCATCAGGCAGCCCCTTTGATCCCGACTGCATAATCAACAAGATCTTTCCGAGCCGCTGGGGTACCGCAATCTGGTTATGCCACCAGTTGTTGGACTTTGGATTGCTTGAATACCAGAATTCAAGTCCTTTCTCAATTTTGCCCCTCAACTGGGCATTCTGGTAGAGCTGATTTCCCTGCTGCCTGTACGCCCTTGCCATTGTCAGCAAGTTATCCAAATGCCGGTTGGGTGCCCAAGAACTGCGCACCGTCGTCTTATAATCGAGATCAAACGAACCGTCCGCCTTCATCTGCCCCATCAACTGCTTGGCGCGGTTGTCCCCTTGTCGTCCTCTGGAGCGACCCTGGCTACCGAGGGCATCCTCCGTAATCCTTGCGGCAATCGTATCAAAAGCGTCTGCGGCTACCAGGGGCAGTACCCCGGAAAACCAAAGCAAAAAAAGAAAAGCGACCAATCGTTTCACCATCATCAAGAAAGCAGCTCGATAAGAATGTTCCGGGATCGTCATCTAACCTTTAAAAGCCCCCGGTCTCTAATCCAATATCATCTCCGACCAACAAGCCGCCAAAGTCGTCCAAATACAATAATCGGTTAAGCCAGCATCCCTTTGTCCGTCATTCCCTAACTATTTATTTCTTCTCACCAGCGGAATCTTCCTTCTTACTCCTGCGTTTTCACTTTTCCCATGTCCGAGACCGAGATTCCCAAGACCTACGAACCGCAATCCGTCGAAGCCCGCTGGTATCAGAGCTGGCTCGATAATAATTGTTTTGCGGCCAAGGTGGATCCTGCCCGCGAGCCGTTCGCCATCATGATTCCGCCGCCCAATGTCACCGGCGTTCTCCACATGGGGCACCTCCTCAACAACACCATTCAGGACATCCTCACCCGCCGCGCCCGGCAGGAAGGCAAATCCGCCCTCTGGCTCCCCGGCACCGACCACGCCGGCATCGCCACCCAGTCCCGCGTCGAAAAGGAACTTCGCAAGACCGGCAAGACCCGCTACGACCTCGGACGGGAGAAATTCATCGAGACCGCCTCGGAATGGCGCGACAAGCACGGCGGGATCATCCTCGAACAGCTCAAGAAACTGGGTGCCTCCTGCGACTGGGCGCGCAAGTCCCACACCCTTGACCCCCACTACTCCAAGGCTGTCCTCCAGTCCTTTATCACCCTTTACGAACGCGGCTACATCTACCGTGGCAAGCGCATGGTCAACTGGTGCCCGGTCTCCCTGACCGGCCTCTCCGACGAGGAAGTCATCATGAAACCGCAATCCGGCAAACTCTACCGGATGCGCTACGAGATCGTCGAACATCCCGGCGAGTACCTCGAAATCGCCACCACCCGCCCCGAGACCATCCCCGGTGACAGTGGTGTCGCCGTCAATCCCGAGGACCCCCGCTACACGCACCTCATTGGCAAACACGTCTGGCGGCCCTTCCCTCGTGTCAAAATTCCCATTGTCGCCGATGTCCTCGTCGACAAGGAATTCGGTTCCGGCGTCCTCAAGGTCACCCCGGCTCACGACAAGGTCGACTTCGAGATCGGCCAGCGTCACCAACTGGAAGTTCTCGACGTCATGAATCCCGACGGGACCATGAACGAACTCGCCGGAGAAGGACTCGCCGGAGTTGAGCGTTTCAAGGCCCGCGACATCGCCGCGCAAAAACTCAAAGACCTCGGTCTTCTCCTCAAGGAAGAGCCTTACGAGAACAACGTCGGCTTCTCCGAACGCGCCGATGTTCCCATCGAACCGCGCCTCAGCGAGCAATGGTTCATCCGTTATCCCAAGATCGAAGAGGCCAAACGCGCCGTCAGCGACGGTTTCGTCAAGTTCCACCCCGAGCGCTGGAACAAAGTCTATCTCCACTGGTTGAACAATATCCAGGACTGGTGCATCTCCCGCCAGCTCTGGTGGGGACATCGCATTCCCGTCTGGTATAAAAAGGACGCCGACCGCAACGAACCGGGCAACCGCCATGTCTCACTCGAAGCTCCCGCCGACATCGAGAACTGGGAACAGGACAATGACGTACTCGACACCTGGGCTTCCTCCTGGCTCTGGTGCCTCGCCAATCTCGGCTGGGAAAAACCCGGCATGACCACGCCGGAACTCCGCTACTGGTATCCCACCAGCGCCCTCGCCACCGGTCCCGACATCATCTTCCTCTGGGTTGCCCGCATGATCATTGCCGGGTTGGAATTCTACGGGGAGGAAAAGGAAACTCTCGACGACGCCGACATCGCCGCGCGGATTCCATTCAAGGATGTTTACTTCAACGGCATCATCCGCGACGCGCAGGGACGCAAGATGTCCAAGTCTCTCGGCAACTCACCCGAGCCGCTTGATCTTATCGCCAAATTCGGCGCAGACGGACTTCGCATCGGCCTTCTCTCCATCGCACCCAAGGGACAGGATATTCTCTTCAGCGAAGACCGGATCTCCCAAGGTCGCAACTTCTGCAACAAACTCTGGAATGCCGCTCGCTTCCGCCAGATGAGCGGTCCCGCCGGAGACAATGCCACTCTGGAAAAAATCGTCGCCCGGATCGATCCCACCAAATGCGATGCCGACGATCACGCCATCCTCGCCAATCTCGCCGCGTCCATCGACATCGTGAACGACGCACTGGGCCGCTTCGACTTCAATACCTACACCGCCGCGCTCTATCAGTTCTTCTGGACGGATTTCTGCGACTGGTATGTCGAGGTCTCCAAATCGCGGATGCAGGACGACTCGTCCCGCAGCACCATCCTCGCCATCCAGGATATCTGCCTCCGTCAGTTCCTCCTCCTTCTCCATCCGGTCGCACCCTTCATCACCGAGGAACTCTATCACCTCCTCGGCTTCTGCAACGGCTCCGACTTCATCCAGAATCATTTCGCCGGGACTGGCAGCGATCTCCGCGACATTCTCGCAAAGCAGCGAGGGCTTACGCTCGACAACAACGCGGTCGCCGAAATCGCCACGCTCCGCGAGTTCGTCACTCAGGCCCGCGCCCTCAAGGCCCAGCAAAACCAAGCCGCCAAGAAAGACTGCAAGTTCAAGCTCATCGTCAAGGATGACACGGCCCGCGCCTTCATCACCCACAACACCGACAAACTGAAAAAACTCGTCGGGGCTGCGGACATAGAATTTGCCGACGACACCGGGAATAGCCCAGCCACGCCGACTGCCTTGGGCACCCTCGCCCTCGACATGACTGGTCTCGTCGATGTGGAAGCCGAAAAAATCCGCCTCACCAAGGAACTGGAACGACTCGAAAAACTTGCCGCCGCCGGTGAAGCGAAACTCGCGAATGAAGCCTTCGTCTCCAAGGCTCCGCCGAACATCCTCGAAGGCGCCAAAGCCCAACTCGCCGACACCCAGGCCAAGCGTGATGAGGTCAGGCGGTTGCTGGCGGGATTGGGGTAGAAACCGCTGACATCTTCGATGGGGGTGTCATCGACGAGCGATATTTTCCGTGAGACTTGTTCAGCCCCTCCAGGGCTGTTGTGTTAGGGAGTTGAGTTCCGCCGGTTTCACCGGCGGTTATTCACATACGCCTCCTCCGGAGGCAGAATTCTCTGATTTTCTCGTTACCCAAGTGGTTTTGTTAGCTGGTTGTTTCAAATGGATTGCATGAAGTACGGAAGATACAACCATGTTTATCTCGTACTCTTAACTTCGCTCATTCGCATCTAAAGTTGAAATCATGCTAACCAATCCCGAGAAAATCATTGAGCTTATCACAGATGCCTTCGCCGCTGTCGAATGTCCTCCGGATTGGTGCCTGCGCAACAGCGATGAAGGGGACGAGCCTTTTTTATTGGAGCAGGAATTCGCAGACAAAACAGATTGGAGAGGCCTTGATCCTGAATTTCTTGATCAGGCCCCGGCTGGATATGCTACTGCATTATACTTTTTTTCCAATGAAGCTTTTCGGTTTTATCTCCCGGCCTATTTGATTGCGGATATTCGAGGGCAGTTGAATCGGGTAAATCCTATTTTTCGTTTAACTCATGGTTTGGACAATTCTTCCCGAAACGAACGCATCAATCCCCGGAGATATGGCGAGATGACTTGGTTTGATTACGCGAGGTACAAATTTTCCATGTTCACTCACCAGCAGATTGAAGCAATTGTAGCCTATCTCGAATGGAAGAAATTTAATGACGCAATCGACCCCCCCCTCCATCACCGAGGCATTAGACAATTATTGGAATGGCAGACTATCCTGATGAAAACTCCCATTAAGAAAGTCCTCTTCGTTTGTGCCAAAAATAAAATCCGCAGTGTCACTGCGGAGAAGATGTTTGCCGCCTCGCAACATTATCAAGTGCGTTCGCGCGGAGTCGGGAATGATGCCCGGGTCAAGCTCACTGCCGGGGATATTGGCTGGGCGGATGTCATCTTCGTGATGGAGAAAAATCACAAGAATCTCATTGCCCAAAAATTCAGGGAAAAAATCCAAGGAAAGAGAATCATCACACTTTTCATCGAGGATATTTATGAACCGATGGAAGAAGCATTAATTCTGGAACTTCGCAGCAAGCTGGCTCCTTACTTAGTCCTTCCATAAACTGCCAGCTTTCATCCTGACTACTATAAGTCAATTATTATGCCGACATCATAACTGCTGTGGTCGGCCCGTGGATTCATTTGCTGGCCCTGCCAATGCGCCTGTACGCATCCGACCCTCTGCATAAACACGGCTCTCTTAACTCCGGCGAGTCTTTTGAACTGTTTATCATTAAACGCTTTCAAACTTCGATTGCCCTCCATCGTTCACATACCTGTACTTATCAGCATTCTTTTGTTTATTTATCGAAGAGCTCTATTCTTAACGTCTCAGGGAAAATCCATTGTTGCCCGGCAGCTTTGTTTTCGCTCACTTCCCGCGCCATGTATATTGCACCGGAAACACGCTCCAAAATTGATGAGATCACCAGGAGGACCAGTCACCTTTGGAAATTTTTGGATATTCCCAACAAGCAAAAGCAATTGATCCAATATGACCATCGCATGAGCGAACCTGATTTTTGGAATAATCAACAAACCGCGCAGAAAGTTATCTCTGAATCCAATCAGATAAAATCCCTGATCAATCCAGTTCTTGCTTTCAATCGGCAGCTCGAGGACCTCAAGACACTGGCAGAGTTGGTTCAGGATGCCGAGGATGGCACAGCCGACGCCGAACTGGCCGAGATCAATGACTCCGCCGTCAAGATGCTGGATGAAATTGATGACTTGGAAATTTCCTCATTCCTCACCAATCCGCACGACAAATCCAACGCGATTGTCACGATCAAGGCCGGGGCGGGTGGAACCGAGGCCTGCGACTGGGCCGACATGCTTTTCCGCATGTACACCCGCTGGGCTGAACGCCGGGGGTATAAGGTGGATATTGAAGACATTCAGGATGGCGAAGGCGCGGGTATTTCCACGGCAACATTCCGGCTGGAAGGCCCCAATGCCTACGGCTACGCCAAGGCCGAACGCGGAGTCCACCGGCTCGTCCGGATCAGTCCCTTCGACTCCAATGCCCGCCGCCACACCTCCTTCTGCGCAGTGGACGTCATTGCGGAAATCGACGACGACGTGGATGTTGAGATCAAGGATGAAGACCTGCGGGTCGATGTCTACCGCTCCAGTGGAAAAGGCGGGCAGCACGTCAACAAGACGGAATCCGCCGTCCGGCTGACTCACCTTCCAACCGGCATTGTGGTCGCCTGTCAGCGCGAACGCTCGCAGCACAAGAACCGCGACGTCGCCATGAAAATCCTCAAATCCCGCGTCTATGAAAAGATGCAGGATGAAAAACGGGCGGAGATGGAAAAATTCTACGGGGAAAAAGGTGAAATCGGCTGGGGCAACCAGATTCGTTCCTATGTATTCCAGCCCTACCAGATGGTAAAAGACCTGCGCACGGGCTCCGAAACCGCCAATATCCAGGCAGTCATGGACGGGGAGATCGACCAGTTCGTCAACGCATGGCTCAGGGCCGGTGGTCCGCGTCAGCGCAACAAAGACATCAAGGTCGAGGACTGATTGCGGCTGGAGTGTTTCAGCGCAATCGAAGTATTTCCTACTCTACATAAATCATCCGGCGCGTCATCCCGCCATCGACGACAAAATCCTGGCCGGTGATAAATCCAGCCTCTGCTCCGGCAAGAAACGAAGCCATGGACGCAATATCATCCGGCACTCCGGCTCGTCCGCAAGGATGCTGTTGATGATCCTCCGGGCGTAATTGGGCAGCATGCCGGGTCTCTCGTTTTTGCCATTCATCCACGACAATCCAACCGGGACTGATACAGTTCACGCGTATATCCGGCCCCAAGCTCACCGCCAAGGCATGGGTCAGGGCAACAACTCCCCCTTTGCTTGCTGCATACGTCTCCGTATTTGGTTCCGACTGTAACGCCCGGGTTGAGGCCATGTTCACAATGGCACCGCGTGTCTTGCGCAGTTCGGGAACAGCATATTTACAGCATAAAAATACTCCCGACAGATTTACCCCGATCACCCGGTTCCAGGCATCCAATGATAAGTCCTCGATGGCTCCTGAAACGGGTGCGGCAATTCCGGCATTGTTCACCAACACGTCAATCCTCCCAAACCGTTCCAAGGTGCGGGCAATCAAATTTCGGACAGAGTCCTCATTGCCCACATCGGTTTGCACCGCCAGGACAGCGTCATGGTTGTCCAATTCGTCCGTCGTTTCGGCCAGGGCAACAGCGTCAATATCGGCCAAGACGATTTGGTATTCGTCACGTAAAAACCGCAACGCAATACCTTTCCCAACCCCTCGTGCTCCGCCTGTTATGATCGCGACTTTTTTTACAGAATTCATAAAGTTAACCTCTCTGATTTGTCAGCCGTTGCCTAGCCCAATCGACAGCCCCGGCTTCATTTGAAAAAGCGCCGTCCAATTGAGCTTCGAAAGCCTCATCCAGTACGGATTTGAATCCAGGGCCCGGAGTAAATCCCAGTTCGATCAAGTGACGTCCCTGTAAAATTGGTTTCGGGGCAGAATCCTTCAGCGCCAACTCTGCCGCCCGTCTCAGCAGCCATTCGCCCTGCGGGGAATCACCCGGCTCCAATGGGGGGCGCCCTCGCCGATCTGCGTCGTCCACACGCACCAGACGGTCAATTCGGCCAACCCGTTTGGCCAAGCGACGCACTGCGGCATCTCCTGCCTGCGCACGCCACATGTCCAATGGACGCATATGACACACGACCAAGGGTAACACCGACTCAATCAAATCCCGGTGCCGGGTCATCCGCTCCAAAAAAGTTCTGGCAATGGACTCTCCCGCCCCCTCGTGACCATAGGAATGCCAGCGACCATCAGCCTCAATCTTGGTCGTGACTGCTTTTCCGAAATCATGGCAAAGCACGGCAAGTCCCACCACCAAATCCTCCCACACATCACCAATCCGACGCTCGGCAAATGCGTCCAGACAATGCAGCGTGTGATTCCACACATCCCCTTCCGGATGCCACTTTGGGTCTTGGGGACAATCGATCAGCGCCAGCAACTCCGGATAGTATTTCACCCATCCGCAATCACGGAGAAACGTCAGGCCCAGTGACGGTTTTATGCCTTTCAAAATCAGCTTGGACCATTCCTCGAAAATACGCTCGGCAGGCAGTCCTTCAGGCTCAATTCCTCGGCACAACTCAATTGTCTCCGGTGCCGGAGTCAGGATAAACCGGGCGGAAAATTGCATGGCCCGCAATACACGCAAGGGATCTTCCGAAAACGCAGCAGAAGTGTGTCGCAGGATCTTCGCCTGCAAATCCCGCCAACCGTTGTGCGGATCAATCAGATCTCCTGTCCGGGGATCCCAATAAATGGCATTCACCGTGAAATCGCGCCGGGCTGATGCCTCGGCAATATCCATGTGAGGATCACCCTGCACAGAAAATCCCTTGTGCCCCTGCCCTGCCTTCGACTCACGTCTCGGCAAACTCACGTCGATATCATGACCCTTCAATTTAAACACACCAAAAGACTGCCCCACCGTAATGATTTTGAAATAGCGCTCCAACGTCGTTTTTAATTTCGGGACATCCAGTCCGTAGACCTCAATATCAATATCCTTGGGCCGGACGCCGAGCAAGGCATCCCGCACGCATCCGCCCACCAGCAACGCTCGTCCGCCTGCCTGGGCAACAGCATTTACGACATCTGCGACAGCGGACAAA
>JAITVQ010000181.1 GCA_031285745.1 Puniceicoccales bacterium
TGAGACGTCAGTAATCGCGAAACAATCCCAATTGCGTTGGTGTTCTCGAAAGAAAGAGAATACGTCAGCAACTCTTCACGCGATTGAGCCCCCGATGTTTTCGTTGTGCAGAAAACGTCAACTTATTTGCGGGATTTACTCTTCTTGGAAACAGGAAACATTTTCCGCAATGACGTCGCCTGGATTAACGCGATACAATCCGACTCATCCTGGGTGGGCAGCCAGTGAATTTCCAAATCCGGCCATTCTGCTTCCATCACATCATGCAGTCCCCCGACTTCGATGAGGAGGATTCCATGGGGAGCCAAGGCCGCAGCAGCCTGTGGCAGTAATTTACGAATTACATCAAGGCCGTCTGCTCCTGAAATCAAGGCGCCTTCCGGCTCGTGCCGGAATTCTTCGGGCAGAGCCTCTATGACGGATTCCGGCTCGTAGGGAGGGTTACAAACAATGATGTCGTAATCAGTACCCACAGCAGCCACGCCCTCCAAAACATCCGCGCGATGCAAAGCGATCCGCTCCTCCATATGATAATCCGCGACATTGAGCGCAGCGACCTCCAGGGCCGAAGCCGAAATATCGGTGGCATCCACGTCGGCGTGCGGATAGGACAAGGCGAGCAAGATGGCCAGACATCCGGAACCCGTGCAAACATCCGCCACCTTGGATACCGATGCAGGGTCGGCAATCCATTGATTCAATTGCTCCGGAATAATCTCCAGAAAATATGATCGTGGAATGATAACCCGCGGATCCACCCGGAATGACAATTCGCCCAGCCATGCCTCGCCCGTTATGTAGGCAGCAGGCTCCCGTTTGAGCACACGCCGGACCAGTACCTCCTTGATGGATACAACCTCCTCGGGAGTCAGCCGGGCATCCAGGAATGTTTCCAATCCTTCATGTGGTAAATGCAGGGTATGCTGGAGCAGATAGACTGCTTCATCAAACGGTGTCACAGAGCCCTGTCCAAAAAACAGTTTTTCCTTTTGAAAAAGGCTGACGGCGTAACGTACCCAATCACGCAAGGTAACAAACCCATCGGTATTACCGGGAAGTCGGAGTATGGTTTGTTTTTTGCCACGGGAAATTGTCATGAATCCATTTCATGACTCCCAACCCAAACTCTCAATGCTCAATGTGGAGAATTCGTTTCTTTTTTCGGCAACGCCACCGAGGCAACCACGGACAAGGCCAAAATCACACCCAGAACTCCCAGCGAAACCAATGTCGGAATGTGAAAGTCGATTCCCTGCGCGAGGATAATTTTTACCCCGATAAACACCAGGATGAATGACAATCCGATTTTCAGGAACCGGAAATATTTCATGAATCCGGCCAGGGCAAAAAACAGTGACCGCAGTCCGAGTATTGCAAAAATATTGGAAGTGAAGGCGACAAACAACTTGGTCTGGTAAGGCATATCCTTGGGCAGGATTCCCATGACGGCAGGTATCGAATCCACGGCAAAAATGACATCGGTACCTTCAATGACCAGCAGCACCAGAAACAACGGGGTCGCTATCCAGCGTCCGGCTTCCTTCACAAAGAAATGATGTCCGCGCAACTCGCCGGTGACCGGGAATACTTTCCGCCCCAATCGCACAAAAATATTCTTCTCCAAATCCTTGGCATCCTCTTTTTCCGGAAGAGCCATCTTGATCCCCGTCACAATCAAGAACGCGCCAAACACAAACATCAGGAAACCGAATTTGCTGACCAGGGTAACACCGCCGAGGATGAATAACGCGCGCATGATCACCGCGCCCAATATTCCCCAAAACAAGACCCGGTGCTGAAATTCCTCCGGAACCTTGAAGAAGGAAAACACCATCAAGAACACGAAGAGATTATCCACGCTCAAGGCCAATTCCAACAAATAGCCAGCGGCATAGATTTGGGCAGTCTCGGCATTCTCTCCCCACCAGATCAGCCCGCCAAATATGGCCGCAAGCGAGATCCAAACCGCGCACCAGGAAATCGCCTCCTTGAAAGGCAAGGCCTTGTCCGTCTTATGAAAAACTCCCAAATCCAGCGCCAACATGGCGGTGATAAACAGAAGGAACCCTCCCCAAGCCCACCAAGGGATGAGTATGGGCGCACTTTGCGAGGTAACTGCGGCGCCAAGTGTCAGAGCAAAATCCATCGTAAAAACAACCAAAAGATAACAGCAATCACCGTCTGTAAAGCCCCAAAGCCATTTTTATCAGAGGAAAGCGATTACAAAAAAGCCCTTTTTTTCCAATCACCGAAAATCATAGCTGGATGTTGTCAATAAGCCGGGTGGTTCCCAATGCCACCGCCACCGCCAGTAATGTCTGCCCGGGAGTAATTTCCTCCACCGGCTGCATCGTGGTTGAATCGACAATGCTGATGTATTGAGGACGGAAATCCGGGAATTTACCCAGATGAGCCTGCACAACATCGCATACCGCCTTGGCCCTGTGCTCGCCACCGTCTGCCGTAGTCCTGGCAAGCTGCAATGCGGCAAAAATCTCGGGAGCCACTTTACGCTGGGGAGCAGATAGATATGTATTGCGGGAGCTCTTCGCCAACCCGTCCTCTTCCCGGACAATGGGCGCTACTTGTATCGTCACCGGAACGAATAGATCTGAAACCATCTTTTTGATAAGCGCCACCTGCTGGGCATCCTTTTGCCCGAAAACCGCCACATCAGGTCGGATAATGTTGAATAGCATCAGGACCACCGTGGCGACGCCCCGAAAATGCCCCGGGCGAAAGTCACCGCAAAGCCCCCTGCTGCACAATTCCTCGTTCACATACGTGGAAAAATTCGCCGGATACATTTCCTCGGCCTTGGGAGCGAAGACAATGTCCACCCCTCGCCCCTCGCACATGGCCAAATCTGATTCCATGGCTCGCGGATACCTTTCGTAGTCTTCGTTGGGCCCAAATTGAGTCGGATTTACAAAAATCGAAAGAACAACGACATCACACTTCTCCTTGATAATGTCCACTAGGCGCAAATGCCCTTCGTGCAGGCATCCCATCGTGGGAACGCAACCGATCAACTTTCCCTGTGTACGCATCTGTATCGCCAAGGACTGCATTTCATGGATAGAATGGATAACTTGCATGGCTGCCCATAATGTCGCGGGAAGCAGGGAGAAAGAAAGTGGAAATTTAAGAAATTAATGAATTTTCCAAAGCATGAATGCCCATCGCATGTAAAAATCCGGTAAAACACCGCAAATTTCTTGCAGCTTACCCTATTTTGCTTCCCGTAAGCAATCATCCTCTATGGAAACTTCCTCCCAATCTGATAATTCCATAAGAACCCTTATGCATGATTTAAACGGACAATTGTTCGTGGTCCGGGGCATGACAGAATTACTGGAGATGGAAATGCCTGAGGATTCACCGGCCCGGAAAAGAATCGCCAAGATATTGGAGGCCTGTGAAAAAATATCGGCGATTTCCACCTCTGTCAGCACCAGGGCTCGGGAGCGAAATTTATAGTCATCCGCCATTCCTTTCGCAATGGGGATAATGAATTGTTGGGATTGCTTCATTTCACTCCACTCATCCCCTCCCCCAAACTTGTCTCTTATTTGACAAAGTGATGGTGTTTGGACATCTATAGGGAAGCGTCATGGAAAATACCCAACCCAAGTTGATTTCCCGTCAAGGTATCGTCATTGATTTGGCCCTTACCTCCTTGTTTTTCGTTTTTATGACGCTGGTCCTAAAGCAGAATGTCCCTTGGACAGAAGCTCCGCTTGCCTGGCAGTGGGCTGGCGCTGTTTATGCGTCAATTTGCTTGAGCCTGCTTTTCTGGATGGCGGCCTGTCTTTTCCGGGTGACCTTGACTGATCAGCGATTGCGGAAAAAGCAAAAATCCGCCGCCCAATAGGCTGCATCAGAAAACTTGGCAGAGACGGTTCACTGAACCGGTCCAATAAAAAACTCTCTTGTCAATTTCGCGCGCTTCACGGCAACAAAAAACCCCTCCTTTTCAGGAGGGGTTTTTTGTTTAGCTACGTTTGGATTAGTAAACGTAGGTGGTTTCTTCCTTCACGGAAGGCCGTGGGAGGAAGCCTGTGCCGAATTCAAGGCGGGCGCCTTGGATTCCAGCCGCAGTGGCCTTGGCCTTGATGGTGAAGCTATACTTCTGGGTAGGCTTGAGGTGGATGTTCTTCACGATCACGCGTTGTCCCTCGACGGTAGCATTGGCCTTCTTGTCGACTTCGACAGCGCTCATGCCCGAGGTGAGTTCAACAACAGCATCGCTGGTGAGATCGCGGTGCGGACTTTGGTTGGTGATAGTGATGGTGTAGGTGGTGAATTCGCCAACCTTGACCGGGTCAACATCGTCAACAAGTTCGGTCAGCACGCCAGGAGCGCCTTCCCAGATGGTGGTGGCACTGGCTGTATCGCGCAGAGGTCCGACTTGGGCGACAGCAGGAGCACTGGTGGTGCCGGGCT
>JAITVQ010000044.1 GCA_031285745.1 Puniceicoccales bacterium
CTATACCGCGATCATGGTGCAGGCGTTGGCCGACCGTCTGGCCGAGGCTGCGGTCGAGTGGCTGCATCGGGAGATCAGGATGAAGCATTGGGGCTACGCTCCCAATGAATCCCTGACGCCGGAACAGCTCATCCATGAGGAATATCAGGGCATCCGTCCGGCGGCAGGGTATCCGGCCTGTCCGGACCACACCGAGAAAGCGACCATCTGGCGCCTCCTTGACGTGGAAAAACGCACGGGCATTTCCCTGACGGAGAGCTATGCGATGAATCCGCCTGCCTCCATCTCGGGGTTGATTTTCTCCCATCCGGAATCGCGCTACTTCAACGTCGGATTGATTGGCCGGGACCAAGTGGAAGACTATGCCGCCCGCAAGGACATGCCCGTTGGCGTTGTCGAGAAATGGCTCGTGAACAACCTGGGCTACGAGCCCGGTCAATAGCGTCTTCGTTGCCTTGCGGGATTACCGCAAGGCAAATGATGCTCACTTTAGCGGCAGGAAGCTTTGATCCTCCAGCACGGATCCGTCCTTGGCGGATTCGACAACCAGGCGCAGCTTGGTCCCATCCGCGGAGCCGCGAATGATGGTTGCGCCGTCCATCCTTGGGCCACCCCCGACCAATTGCCCGTAGGGAAACTCGGTATTGGGTGGAATCCAAGCGCGCCGGTGGGTATGGCCGGAGATCACGACCTGCATTCCCCAACGCATTAGCGCATCTCCCCACGCGGCTCGCCCGCGCAGGCTGACGTGGTCGAAACCGCCCTTGTCGTAATCAGGCTGCTCTTCTTTCAGCCAGCGGAGCGGAATATGGCAGAAAACAACACGGTAGGGCGCATCCCGCATTTCCGGGCGGCGAATGACTTCTTCCAGCCAGGCGGCCTGTTCCTTGATCAACGGCTCGAAAGCCGCGACTCCCTGGAAACTTGGATGCGAGTCCGGCTTGTCTTCCCCCGTATCCAGCGCGATCACGGCAACAGGGCCGACCCGGAAGGCATAGAACGGACGGTTGCCGGGGAAGTCGACATAGTCCGACATCTTGTTTGACCAGATGCCGCGCACATCGTGATTGCCCCGGGTCATGAGAATGGGCGGGCCTTCCGCCAGATCCACGCCCTTGGGCGACACATAGAGGCCGGGGATCATGTCGATCCGGTTGACGTTGTTGCTGACATCTCCGTTCCAGAGCAGGAAATCATCGGCACCGCCGCGTACCCGCGCATGCAGCTTCTGGATTGTTTCCGCATTATCGTGGGTATCGTTCCACACGGAGAATTTTACCGAGGAGGCGGTATCATCGAGTGTCTTGCAGGTGTAAATCTTGGAGCGGGTTTCCGTGCTGCCGCGCAGGGGCTTGGCCACGGAACGCCAGTAGTAGCGGGTGCCGGGCTTTAATCCTTGCAGCCGGACTTTTACCACGCGCTCATCATGCGGGACATATCCATAGGCATCGGAGCCTGCCACCTTGCCCAATTGCTCGGTCTCGCCGTATTCCACCCAGACCAGGGCGGGGGAGTTGAGCGTCCAGACTACCGTGATACTGTTCTTGGTCGGCGCAAAGACAGCCGGAGTGCCGTTGAGAAAAGGTTTCCCGTCTTCCTTGCCGGAAGAGTTCGGAGCCGCTCCCAGCGATCCGGTTAAGCCGCCAACGGCGGCGAGCGTTCCTGTGACCCCAAGGGTATTGATAAAATGGCGGCGATCCATCTTCCCTAAGACACCGAAAACAGGCGACAGTTTCCACCCCGGCTTGACGGATAACATATTTGTTTTGTGATATCTCCCATGACCAAGCAAGAACGCGCCAGATATGTCGGAAAACGATTGGCCGAGCTATACCCGGAACCTCCCATCCCGCTTCACCACAAGGATCCCTATACGTTGCTCATCGCCGTGCTGCTTTCCGCGCAATGCACGGACAAGCGGGTCAACCTGACCACTCCTGCGTTGTTCAAGCTGGCGGATACCCCGCAAAAGATGGCCCGGCAATCGGTTGAGGCGGTCAATGCCATCGTCCGTCCCTGCGGGCTGGCTCCGCGCAAGGCCGAGGCGATTGTCGGGCTTTCAAAAATACTTTGTGACAAGCACAAGGGAAAGGTTCCGCAGACCTTCCCTGAGCTGGAAGCCCTGCCCGGTGTCGGGCACAAGACCGCCTCGGTGGTCATGGCCCAGGCTTTCGGGTTCCCGGCCTTCCCGGTGGACACGCATATTCATCGTCTGGCGGAGCGCTGGCGGTTGAGTGACGGGTCTTCCGTGGTGAAAACCGAACGGGATCTGAAAAAGCTGTTTCCGGAATCCGAGTGGAATGCCCTGCATTTGCGGTTCATCTATTACGGGCGGGAGCATTGCCCTGCCCGGGGCTGCGACGGACACCGTTGTGAAATATGCAGCGTGCTCAACGGCCCCCGCAAATCATGATGCTTCTTCCTGCGGGATGGCCCCGTTGAATAATTCGAGAAACGATCCCAGCACCCAGCGCAATCCGGCATTCTTCACGCCGCCGGAGAGACCGTATAATTGGGCGAATTTTTCCTCCTGCCCGATGTAGCGCGGGGGCAGGATGAACCGGGTGATTTTTCCCTCCCGCACGGTCGAAAAGAAAATGCCCTTGGCCACATAGGGCGGCTCGGAAAATTCCACGACTTTTTTCCGGCGGGGCAGGATCAGCCATGGCCGATAGGTGAAGACGATCCGGCCCTTCTCGGTATCATTGCAGAGCCGGCCATAGGTGCGGGTTTTTGCTCCGCCATGCCTTCCGCAGAAAAGCTTGTTATTGTTTTCCTCCAGTTCGAAACGCAGATGCCGCAGGGTCAGGAAATCCCAGCAGAATGCCGAGCCGAAGACCGTGAGGCGGAAGGACCACCCGGCGATGAAATAGGCGATGATGATGACCACCAGGGAGACGACGGCGGCGATGCGCGGATCGATGACCATGATCCCCAGCAACGAAGCGAAACAAGTGGTGCGAAAGATTTTCAGGGCCAGGTCGATTCCTCCCCAGGGGCTGAGCAGGATCAGGACATTGATGGTATGCGATGCCATCCAGACGAGAAAGAAGGCGGCCACCGCCAGAACGGAGATAACCGGGTAGAGTATCCAGGTGACATCCACGGCGGCGACAGTGATCGTGGCGAACCCGGCCGTGCTCATCTCCGCTCCCGCGACGGGAGTCATGTTGCCATCGAACCCAAAGGCATCCTGGCCGATGGTCTTTACCAGTACGTTGACGGTGCCGGGAATGAAGATCACCGCCGCTACGATGGCAGCGACCTTGTTGGCCACCGCTTCAATGGCATCGAGCGGTTTCTTGAATCCCGGAGGGAGGATGGTTCCCAGCGATTCCTTGCAGGCGCAAAACAACACCAGGCATAATGCCGGGATGAAAAACCACGGCTGGGAAAACCACGGGAGGTTGGCCCGGGTTGCCTCATCTGCGCGCCACCATTTGTAGGCGCCGAATCCGCCCGCCCCGAGGAGAGGCGAAATGGGACTGGCGGTCAGGGTGGTGATCTCCTGCCCGATGACGTCCCATAAATTGGCTCCCGGAGGGAGGAGTTCACTAATGACTCCTTCAGTCATTGTTTCGGTAGACCCGGAATTCTCCTCGCTGGCGTCAGCATGCAGAGCCAGACATCCTCCGCCCCATGATATAATAATCAGAAGAAATAGGGAGATGTGACGGGTCAGGATGGAATCTGCTCGAAAGACTTTATTCATGGTGCTGGATGTTCTGCGAAAGAGGTAGAGTGCGTTCTTTCACGCTTGTCCACCCGTAAAATGGTCCTTGGAAAGAGGATTCCTCTGAATGATGTTGAAATCGGATGTTTATACATCCTCCTTGGGAACAAAAACATCTCTTGTCTATCTTACATCTCATGAATTTTTCTCGTACGTCTTTGATTGTCGGAGCCTGCCTTTTGCTCGCCGGCAACATACTCCATGCCCAAGGCACTGCCGCTGATTACGAGCGTGCCTCCAAGCTGGAGGAGTCCCTCAAAAATACGGTCTTCAAGGGAAAAATATCCCCGCAATGGCTTCGCGACGAAGCCGGCTCAACCGTGGCGCTTTGGTATCGCAACGAATTGCCCGACAAAAAGGGGGAATTCATTTTCGTTGATATTGCCAAGGGCTCAAGAGAGGCGGCCTTTGATCATAAGCGCCTCGCTGAAGAGCTTGGCAAGGTTACTGAAAAAACCATCGACCCGGAAAAACTGCCGTTCCGAAGCATTTCGTTCAGCGATAACCGGGAGATCGTTTATTTTCAGGCGGAGAAAGAGTCGTGGGCTTGGAATCGAACCGCAGGCAGCCTTGGGAAAGCCACTGGGGAGGAGATGCGGATGCATCGCTCCATTGAGCCGCGGGCCAGCAAGGACGGGGGGACTGGCGTAACCGTCAACTTCATCAACACCACCGATGAGGAAATCCAGTGCATCTGGATCAGCACCACTGATGAGCGGATCCCTTACGCAAAAATCAAACCGGGTGCGAATTTCAGCCAGGGAACCTTTGCCGGGCATGTCTGGATATTTGCCAACAAGGAGGGTGCGGTGATTGACCTGTGCGAGGCATCCGAAAACGAACCCATTTTTGAAATCACCAAGCCCAAGGGCGCAAAGGTCTCTGCCAAGGTTGATCCCAAGAAACAAAGGCCGAGCGGCAGCAATGCGATTTCCCCCGATGGCAAATGGAAGGCGGAGATTCGCGGCAACAATGTCTGGGTCAGCGAAACCAAGCCTGCCTCGAAGACGGAAAAATCAGAGTTCCAACTGACCACCGACGGAACCCCAGGCGATGGCTACACCCCGCATTTCTACTGGTCCTCCGATTCGAAGAAGCTGACCGGCATGCGGATTCAACTGGGGGAGCAGCGCAAGATTTACATCGTGGAATCCTCCCCCGCAGACCAGCTTCAGCCGAAACTTCATACCTTGAATTACACCAAGCCGGGCGACGTGATCAACAAGCCCCGTCCGCAGTTGTTCGATGTGGAGGCCAGGAAAAAAATCCCCGTTTCCAGCGAACTCTTCCCGAATCCCTGGTCCATCGAGAATGTGCATTGGGACAAGGAATCTTCCGGGTTCTTCTTTTGCTATAATCAACGCGGGCACCAGATCATGCGGGTTGCCAAGGTGGATGCGGCAACGGGTTTGGTGAAATCCATTGTCGAGGAAACCAGCCAGACCTTCATCGATTATTCGCGGAAGACATTTCTGCGATATCTCGACGATACCAATGAAATCATCTGGATGTCCGAGCGGGATGGCTGGAATCACTTGTACCTCTATGATGCTGCAAGCGCCCAGGTGAAGACGCAGATTACCAAGGGCGAATGGGTGGTGAAGCGGATCGAGTGGGTGGATGAACAGGCGCGGAAGATCTGGTTCTTTGCTGCGGGCATCAATCCGGGCGAAGATCCCTACTACGAGCACCTGTGCCGGGTGGATCTCGATGGATCGAACTTTACCGTCCTGACCCAGGAGGACGGGACTCACTCGGTGGAGATGTCCCCCGACCGGAAATTATTTGTCGATACCTGGTCACGCGTGGACCTCCCTGCCCGGCATCAACTCCGCCGGATGGAGGATGGCACTGCTGTCTGCGAACTGGAAACAGCGGATATCAGCAAATTGCTGGCAATCGGATGGAAGATGCCGGAACGCTTTGCCGCCAAGGGCCGGGATGGGGAGACGGAGATTTATGGAATCATCGTGCGCCCGTCCAATTTTGATCCCGGCAAAAAATATCCCGTGCTGGAGAATATCTATGCCGGCCCGCACGATTTCCACACGCCCAAGTCTTTCGGCAGCCAGTTCGGGTATCTACGCCTGGCCGAACTTGGTTTCATCGTGGTGCGGATGGATGGCATGGGCACCAACTGGCGGTCGAGGGCTTTCCACGATGTGGCATGGAAGAATTTGGCCGATGCCGGCTTCCCGGATCGTATTGCCTGGTTGAACGCGGCGGCGGAAAAACATCCCGAGATGGATATTTCGCGGATGGGCATTTATGGCGGTTCGGCGGGCGGGCAGAATGCACTGGGCGCGCTGCTCTTCCACGGTGATTTCTACAAGGCGGCGGCGGCAGACAGCGGCTGCCATGATAACCGCATGGACAAGATCTGGTGGAACGAGGCCTGGATGGGCTGGCCGGTTGGTCCGGAGTATGCCGAGCAATCCAATGTCACCAATGCCCACAAACTACAGGGCAAGCTTCTGCTCATTGTCGGAGAACTCGACAAAAATGTTGATCCTGCCAGCACCATGCAAGTTGCCAATGCACTCATCAAGGCCGACAAAGACTTTGAAATGTTGGTTATTCCCGGCGGTGGCCATTGCCCTGGTTTCGGTGCTTACGGACTAAGGCGCCATCAGGATTTCTTTGTGCGGGCTCTCTATGGCGAGGAACCCAGACGGCCATAGTTTATACCCAAAGTTTTTCTAAGGGTAGAAACAAAAAACCTCCTGACTCATCGGGAGGTTTTTTGCTGAAGAAGCATGGATCTCTTATTTGCGGCGGCGACGGATTAGCGCCAATGCGCCAAGTAGTCCTGCGGCACCAAGAGCGTAAGTGGATGGTTCAGGAATGACCGTATACTCACCGGAGACGGAGACATCTCCAAATAATCCAGATGAGGTGTTGGAACCAGTTCCACTTCCAGTTCCAAAACGCAAGCCGACTTCGACCAAATCTCCAACATCAGCTACATTTGCTGTGTAATATCCTACGGAGACGCCACCAATAGAAACCTGAAAATTGTAAATAATGTCATCAGACGTTACTGTCATCACAACGTCTTGCGTTCCGAGTGGATATGCTCCGGTTCCTACTGTAGAGATATTTTTATTGTCCTCGCTTGAGTAGCCATATACGCGAGCCCAGCTTGCTGTGGCATTTCCTGTTGCTGAGGCAATTGAGGGATGCCATATTAAATCCAATCGATTTACCGTTGAGCTACCCCATACATATAGTCCGAGATGCCCGGACGTGTTTGAACTTTGGCCTCCTTTAGCGTAGACACAGTCTTGTATGTTTACCGTCAAGGCACTCGAAGTTAAATCAAAATAAGCTCCTGTTTGACCAGTTATTGTTTCGGCAGTGAACGATGCGTAAGAAATTCCGCTTCCTGTGATCGCCAACTGTCCGTTTCCATTAACCGAATAAGTAATAGAACCTGATGCCGGGGTGGTTGAGACGCCAGTCATATCGTCCGTTGCCCAATCATGTGTATAGGAAAACGATGTTGCAGCATGTGAAACAACGGAAAAACTTGCTCCAATTAAAGACGACAATGAGATAAGAGTTAAGGCTTTCATGGGACGTAGCAGGGTGAAAGATGTATGATAAATACAAGTAGGATATTCCCCTTAGCCAATGGGGAAGTTTTCTAATAACATGTAACAGTTCACCTGTGTATCCAGTTTGTGCACAGGATATTTTTCAGAGATGACTATGTTTGCGAGAAGAGTTAACCTGCAACAAACATGATCCGTATTTCTTAGCTACCCTTGGATATAGATCAACGACCTACGCTGATAAAGAAGCTGCCTTCAATCTTGTTTCCTGCCTTGAGCGGGCGGCGTTCCTTGGAGTAGTGGGTTTGGAAAAATCCATCCGTGCCACCGGTGTTAAATCCGGCGACGAGGAATTTCACGCTGTCACCATCCACCCAGGCACGGGTGCAGGCAGTGCCGTCGGAGCCGATGACAAACGCAGTCGTGCCATTGCTCAGGCTGGCATTATAGATGTGCGCCTTGGTGGAGCGAAAATCATTTGTTCCGAGCGCGTTCGCATCCTGTGCCCAGGAGGTGCCGGAGAGGTCTTTACCCATCTCCTCGACGACATTGCGCACAACGGGATTGGCCTTGGCGGTACCGGTGGCGCGTCCGATGGAATCAGCGGGTGCCGTGGTCCAGGTTCCCTTGCCGCTCCAGGAGAGGGTGTCGAAACTGCGTGGCAGCGTGAACACGAGCCCCCACTGGCGGGGGTTGATGTCTTTCTTCAGCGTATAGGAATAATTTACCGAGACGATGTAACTCTCTCGTTCTTCACCCGCCGGGTTGTTTTCAACTGTTTTTACAGGAAGGAATGTAAAAGTAACGGCTCCTTCCGCCTCATCGTAACTGTTTTCCATTTTTACGACGTGCTTCATGAGTTTTACAGTGGGCTGGGCTGGTGCCAGCGGCTGGGTTTCAACACTCAGCCGTTGCTTCTGGACATTGCTGCAAACGGGTGTGAACGGATCAATGGTGTTGCTTAGCACACTGCCAGCCGGCCCGGAGGCTCCACCCGAACCATTCAATGGAAGAATCATCAAATCCACGCTGGCAGGAAGTTCTTGGCCAAGATTGGAGGTAAACGACCATTTTCCCGGTGATTTTTTCGCGAAGGCGAAAGAGCCGTTGCGAGAGATATCAATGGCGATTTCCTTTTCATTCTCGTGCAGCCCGAGCAGAGATTTGTCTGTTGCGGTATTGGGAGTTTTTTTAGGATCGTTCTTTGGAAAATAGGCATCCAGCACGACTTCGTGCGCGCTGACAAACCCGCGCGGATCCGTGACAATCAGTTCGAGCGGATCGTAGGGTCCGATGTTATCCGCCGGAATGGAAATTTTTCCTTTTCCATGTGGAGGAACGAAGGCTTGGACAACCCCGGTCTTGTCGCCGGATTTCCAAGTGATCCGAGCGTCTTTGAGATCAAGGAAGTTGTATCTGTTTTGCAATTGAATCACGAAGGGTTCACGCAGTTTCCGACTGAGAGACGGATCGGAAGTGCCGAGTATCTTCACCGGAGAATAAGCCTTCTTCATGCCATACCATTCCGGCTTCTTGCGTCGCCAGCCGTCGATGGGGCCCCAGTGGCCGTAGCCGCGTAGTTCGCCGTTGGGCAGGTGGAAGACATCGTCAATGCCGCTCCAGATGGAGCCGCCAACCAGGCCGGGCTGTTCCCACATCAAATCCACCATGCGGGCGGTGGGGCGGCCCCAGTCCTCGCGGATGAAGGGGTCGGTGACCAGTTCGCGGCGATTGTAGCATTGGAGGTGGACATATTCACCGAAGATGACCGGACGGGATTCCTTGCTCCAGGAGTCCGGATTGTTTTCACTGGGATAGTGATAGTTGGCGACATCGGCGGTGTTGCCTCCGTTGTTGAAGCCGCCCCAGCATTGGTCGTGGAACGCGGTTGGCCGGGTTGGGTCGAGCTTCTTGACGGCCTGGTTCACGCGGTCAAAGAGCGGGGTCCAGAGGGACTCGTTGGCGAGCGACCATTGGATTACGCTCGGGTGCCCGCGATGGGCAACCACGTTGTCGAGATTGGCTTGGAGGAAGTAGGGGAGGTATTTGGGATCAAGGTGATTCCAGGTTTTCCAGACAGGGCTGGCACCGTGCTTGATCCAGGTGATGGCGGCCTCGCATTCGACAAAGAGGCCGAGTTCGTCGCAGGCATCCAGAAATTCCTCCGAAGGCGGGTAGTGCGACGTGCGGATGAAGTTGCAGTTACCTTCGCGATAGAGGAGAGCGTCTTCCCGGCAGAGCTCAGGCGTCAGACTGCGACCGCGCAAGGGGTGGACTTCGTGACGGCAGACGCCCAGCAGTTTGACGGGCTTGCCGTTAACGAGGTAAGTATTGCCTTGGATTTCCACCTGGCGAAAACCGATGCGCTGGGTGATGGTTTGCGCAGGCTTGCCGTTGACCAGCAGGGTGGTCTTCAAGGTGTGGAGATTGGGAGTTTCCGGGGTCCATTGCAACGGATTGGGCGTGAGTATCTCGCACTGGGCCTGGAATCCGGCGATCAAGGTATCATCATATTCTTCGTCCATTTTTTTCTCCTCCTCGGAGGGCAATACTTCCAAGATGTGTTTTCCATTGGGGGCAAAAAAATCGTGCCTGAGGGAAGCTCTCATTCCTTTGACGGGATTCGTCGCAATGCTGGTGTTGATGGTCAGGGTTGCCGATTTGAAGCCTTTGTCGAATTTTACATCCCAAGTTTGATCGGCAATGTTGATGCGCGGCAGGGCGAACAATGTCACCTTGCGAATAATGCCTCCGACTTGGTGCGCGGCATATTGGGACATGCAGGCGACACTGTCGGCGATGGATTCGGATTGTACCTTGACGCGAATTTCGTTGGTGCCGACCTTGACGGCTGAGGAGACGTCTAATTCAAATGGGACAAATCCGCCCTCATGGCCACCGATCTCCTGGCCGTTGACGAAAACTTTGCAGACGGCATGGACAGCGTCAAAGCGCAGACGAACAACCTTGCCCTCCCAGTCGGCAGGCATGTCAAAGGTGCGATAGTATTCGGCAAAGGCGCGTTTGGGTACGTCGAAACCCTGCATGGCCCATTCGCCGGGAACTTCAATATTCTTGGAGTCCTGCGTGGCGTTGCCGTCGGGAGAGAATTTCCAGGTGCCGTTGAGGGAGAGGAGCGGTTCCGCGACACCAGCAACAGAGGTTGGGCGAGGGGAGATGCGCGGGATGGGCGTCATATCGACGATATGATCCAGTTCCGTTACATCGAGGACGAAGGGTTTTTTCGGAGGGTTGGCCTCAAGGGTGAGCTTGTTGGAACTGTCCGAGAAAACTTCGAGCTTCTGGATGACCGCGTTCGGACCGGCGGTGGCATTGAACTGGATGACCAGGACGCCTTGGGTTTGCGTGTAGCTGGAAGCAGGTAGCAGCCATTCCTTGACGAGAGGTTTTCCGTTGGGAAGCACGATGTCGTCTGCGACAATCTCATCGGTGGACTTGAGTTCCAGGATACGCCCGCCGTCGGAAAGAAATGTGCCCCGGATGGCGTATTTGGCCTGCGGGTCAGCCCCGGCGAGACGAAGCGTCAGGATATCGGCAAAGAATGTTTTCCGGCTGCCGCTGTATCCGGAAGTAACCGCACTCTGGGGATATTCGTATAGCTCTGGAAGGTTTGCCGGATTTACTCCGCCAGCAGTCGGTTGATCGGCGTCCAGGGTGAAAATATGCTTTAATCCATCCGTAGGCGAAGCTTGGGCCATGGAGTGAGGAAATGCCCATGCGACAAAGGCGAGCAGGTACAGGCAGAGGATTTTCTTCATAAGATTACAGGTTGGGGAGTGTGGCAGAAATAATGTCTTCAGGTGAATGTTTTATTCAGACGGAGTCCTGCATCAATGCGGAACGTCCTCCGTCCATGAGCAGGGTATTACCGTTGATAAAACCGCCGTAGGGCGAGGCGAGGAAGGCACACAAGGCGCCCACTTCCTCCACGGTGCCGATGCGTCCGACCGGGTGCATTTTTTCGGTGCGAACCCGCTCGGCGGCAGGATCGGGAAAACTGTCAAACCAGGCTTGGTTGCCGGGAGTGTCGATGAAGCCGGGTGCGACGCCGACGGTGCGAATTTCCGGCCCCCATTCGATGGCGAGCGCCTGGACGAGACCGAGAATGCCGGCCTTGGTGGTGTTGTAGGGAAAACAGCCGGGGATGGTATTATAGGCATGGTTGGAACCCATGACGATGAGCACCCCCGGTCGGGCTTGTTGCAGGTAGGGTCGAGCGGCCTTGGCGAGACGCCAGTGCGAGGCCAGGTTAAGGTTGATATTGTGCAGCCACTGCTCCTCGGTGCAGTCAGCGGTGCCGTGGAAGGCATTTTTCCCGGCGTTGGAGACAACGATGTCGATGCCGCCGAGGCGCGAGACGGCTTCCTGGACTATGTTGGCCGGCGTCTCGGGCAGGGCGATGTCACCGGAAAAATAATGCCCCTGGCGCCCTGCCTCGGCGACGGTCTTTAGGAAACGCTGGGCGCGCGGAGACTCAGCTCCAACGGTGCCGGTGCCGACGATGTCGCAACCGGCCTGGGCCAGCATTTGGGAAACGCCGAAACCAATGCCGTCGCTGGCGCCGGTGACGATGGCCCGTTTTCCTGCAAGATCAATGGGGAGCATTGGAGTAGCAATTAATTGAGGGGTGAGTGGGGAGGGTGAACGAACCTAGACGTAGAAGTTGCGGTCGATGTTTACTTCCCGGATGCCGGGATGCCTGGCCATTTCCTCCTCGACGAGATCGACGCCCAGCCCGGGGCGCTCGCTGAGGATGAGTTTGCCGTTTTTGACATCGAATGGATGGGTGATGACTTTGTCGCGCCAGGGCACATCGTTGAACATGAACTCGCAGCGGAAGAAGTTCGGGATGCTGGCGCAGACATGAGCGCTGGCGAGCGTGCTGAGCGGTCCGTTGGGATTGTGCGGGGCGAGCAGGACGTTGTAGGTTTCCGCCATGGTGGCGATGCGCTTCATCTCGCTTGGTCCACCGCAGCGGGTGATGTCGGGCATGATGATGTCGCAGGCATGCTTTTCCAGAATGGGCCGGAAGCAGTGGCGGGTATAGTGACGCTCGCCGACGCAGATGGAGACGTTGCCGGGGAGGCGTTCCCGCAGGGCGCGGAGCGTGTCGGCATTTTCCGGCCCGGCGGGCTCCTCGTACCAAGTCATGCCCAGCGGGGCGAGGCGTTCGGCCATCTTCACGGCTATCTGTCCGTTGAGCATGGCGTGGGTTTCGATCATCATGTCGAACTCGGGGCCGACAGCCTCTCGCACCGCCTTGGTGACGGCCACGGCGCGGTCCTGCATTTCGGGCGTAAGCGTGAGGTTCGAGTTGAGGTCTTTTCCGTAAAGGTAGTTGGTATGGGCGAAGGGATCGAACTTGAGTCCGGTAAACCCGGCATCCTTCACTTTACTGGCCTGGGCGGCATAGTCGGCGGCGGTATGTCCGCCTCCGGTGAACCAGTAGTTGGCGTAAAGGAGAATTTCCGTGCGGTAGGCCCCACCGAGCAGTTGATACATCGGAACGCCGAGCACCTTGGCCTTGAGGTCGAGGAGGGCCATGTCGAGTCCGCTGATGGCGCACATGGACGCCCCGAAGGGGCCGATCCAGTTGAGGTCGCGGTAGAGCTTGGTCCAGATGAAGTCGGTGCGCATCGGGTCGAGGCCGATGACGCGCTCCCCGATATGACGGGCGGCTGCCTCGATGATGGGCGAGCCGGGCCAGTTGGTCGCCTCACCGACGCCGGTATGTCCAGTGTCGGTGTAGACCTTCATCATGGTCCAATTATATTTGGTGCCTTCGACCAGCCAGACTTTGACGTCGGTGATTTTCATGGGGAGAGTGTTTGAAAGAGGGTTGGAAAGAGATGGAAATCAGCCTGGAAGCTGCACTGAGAAAACGCTGCCTGCCAGCGGCTGCGCGGAAAGGGCCTGTTCCGAAAGTCCGTCGCAGGCTGTCGTGATGAACAGGGTGTGATTGTCATCACCGCCGAAGCAGCAGGAAGTGGGACGGGCGGCGGGAACGGGGATGCTTTGGATCAAGTGTCCGCCATCCGGGTCGAAATTCGCCACGGTCCAACCGTCCCAGAGGGCTACATAGAGAGTGCCGTCGGGGGCAAGGCACATGCCATCGGGATTACCCATGGATGAGGGTACTTTCACGACAGTCCGGCGGGAAGAAATATCCCCGGTGGCGATGTCGTAGTCGAAGCAGTCGATTTTCTGCGTCATTGTATCGATATAATACATACGACGTCGTGGGACGTCCCAGGCCAGTCCGTTGGAGATGGTGGCCCCGGAGACCACGCGGGTGAATTTGCCGGAAGAGTCCATCCGGTAGAGCGATGCTGCGCCCGAAGTCAGGTCGTAGGTCAGCGTCCCGGCCCAGAAACGTCCGAAGGGGTCCAGTTTTCCGTCGTTGAAACGTTCCCCTTTGGCGGGGACAGGAGAGCCGGGAAGTTTGTCCCATTTTCCGGTGGTATTATTGATGAAGCCTATTCCCTCCTGAGTAGCGGCCAGGAGTGCGCCGTCAGGTTGAACCGCCACCGCGCCGAGATGGGTGTTGCCAGTCCAGATCACTCGTGCGCCCGTGGAGTCGGCGCACCATAATTGTCCACGCAGGATGTCCACCCAGAGCAGGCGATGGCGGGGATAATCCCAGACGGGTCCCTCGCCCAGCAGGCATCTTCCGGGAACGAACACTGCCGGTTTCAATGCAGGCATGGCGGAGGGATTCATGGTGAAAAGGAAACGCTTGTCGTGCGGAGGGATTACATGATGCCGAATTTGTCGAATGCCTCACGGGCGCTCATGCCGGACTCGATGGCTTTTTTGACAAGCTTTTCCCCGCGGGCTTTTTCCAGGGCGCGGGTGAATACTTCCACCTCGGCATGTCCAGGGATGATGCAAACGCCGTCGATGTCGCCGAAAACGATGTCGCCAGGCTTGATGCTGACGCCTTCGATTTCCAAGGGGACGCGGAAGTCGATCACCTTGCCGCGCGGAGCCTGGTCCTGCGCATAGCGACCGTGGGAAAACGTCGGAAAATTCATGGTCAGGATCCCGGTGGTGTCTCGGCTGTATCCGTCAACCACGGCGCCGACCGCGCCAAGCTTGGAGGCCCGGGTGGCCATCAGCTCTCCCCAAAGGGCGTAACGCGGCGAGGAGCCAGTGCAGATGTAAACCTCATTGCGTTTCAAGTCGTCCAGCGCTTCCAGCATCAGACCAAAAGCGCGGTTGAGGATGGGATTCTTGCCGCTGCCGTTTTCCGAAAATACGTCGGCTTCCAGTACGGTCATGGCGCGTCCGATGGTCACCATGTCCTCGCGCAAAGGTTGGATTTGGGGCGGGAGAAATTGATGCAGCAACCCCATCTTGTCCATGATGTCACCCACCACGGCAGTGAAGAGTTCCTGGCGGGCCAGTTGAAAAAGTTCGTCGTCGGTTTTCCAGAGGGACATGGCGATCTTGTGTAAATTATGATAGGTTTAGAATAGTATATTCTTCTATTAAGAAAGATGCCATTGACAAAATTGATCTAAGACTTGTGTAAAATGATCCTCGACAAAAGCAGGTTCTTACTGCTAGGCTTCGGCTATGAAGCAGGGTTTGAAATTCCGCCATGCCAATCGTTCTGCGCTGGGCCAGATTGTTGCTTCCGGACATTTGAGTTATCACAAGGGGATGGAGGGATGGCGCACTTTTGGACATTATGCTGTCGCCTACGTCATATCAGGGGAGGGCATCTACGAGGACGATTTGGGAAAAAAGGAGGAGATTGTTCCCGGTAGTGCGATTTTGGTTTTTCCCACCCTGAGGCATTATTATCGACCTAATCCGGGGACCACTTGGTCGGAGTATTATCTGGCGTTTGACGGCCCGGTTTTTGAATTGTGGGAAGCGAAGGGCATCCTGGATAAATCCACGCCGGTGATTCAGGCGAAACCGGTTGATCAATGGTTGCGGGCGTTTGAATCAATCCTGGGTGCGGATGGTGAAATGGCTTTTCTGCCGCCGTTGCTCTCCGTTTGTCGTTTGCAGGATGTGCTGGCGAAACTGCTTTGGCAGGGCGGCGCTTCCGTCTCTTCCAGCGCGGACAATGAGTGGGCTGCGCAGGCCTGCGCCCTGTTGGAATTCGAGCGGGAACGCGAAGGCGATGTGGACAAGGTGGCGGCCAAGATGGGCATTTCCCCGGCAAGTTTTCGGAAGAAATTTCTTCGATTGGTTGGCCAGGTTCCGCGTCGCTATGTGGCGGCGAGAATCATCGACCGGGCCTGCGAGTTGATGCAAACAACATCCCTTAGCGACAAGGAAATCGCGGTCAAACTGGGCTTCTGCGACGAATTTTACTTCTCCCGCCGCTTTAAGCAAATCACGGGTAAAGCCCCAAAGGTCTTCCGCCAAGAGACAGCCTTTGGCCGGGATGGGTAAGTTCCCTCCTGCCTTCTCCCTTATGGTATTACGATAGTCAAAAAAAGAGCGAGAGGTGATGCCTCTCGCTCTTGGGTTTAGATTAGTATTATTGCAAGGGAGCTTTATCCGGCCATCTGCCCAGCCACCTCCATGCTACTGGAAGAACTGGACGCCGTTTCTGTCACCTCCTGTTTTTTTGCCGCCATCCCGCGCCGTTGTGCCACCGGCCATGCCACGGAGTCAATCCGGGCATTCCACTCGTTCACCAGCGCTGCGCCATTTTCGTCGGTTGGACTCAATGCCATGTGTATCTCGATGCTTTTCACCAGCGATTGATAGGCCGCATCCATGGCTTCGCGGGCTAGGAGCACGTTCTTGTCGAACTGGCTTGCTCGCTCCGACAGACGTTTTGCCTCCAGATTTTTATACGACAGATTGTTTGCCTCCAATTCACTGACCCAATCGGTTAGGCTAAGCGTCTGCAAATCGGCAGAGGCTCCATCCTGCAAATCTTGGAGCATATTTGTCAGCGAGGCAGTTCTTTCGTTTCGAGACTTCCTCATCAGTGTCCGGTAATGCCAGAGGATGTTGTGCACCCTGATAGCCGCCTGACATTTGGCCGATTCGAAATGACGCAGATATGACGCTACTGTAGTACGCAGTCCGCGGAATGTCTTGCGACGTTTCTGGTCGAGTTCCTGAAGCTGCGCTGTGTGGACACTTCTGCGGATGATCTCCAGTGCAGTGTCCAGTTCATCGTAGCGGTCGTTATAGATCTCAACCAAGGCCGAAAAAATCTCGGACAGGTTATATTCGTTGACCAGTTTTGCTACTTTGTCGTGAAGCCCGAAGTGTTCCTCGTGACGTAAACGCGAAAGCGCAATGGTCTTAATCTTATTTCTCATGATATATGTATTTTTAGTATTATGTGTAGTTTATGATAGTTAATCATCCCAATCGGAATAATTGATTGGTAGTAAGCAGAAGAGGGATTTTCTGGGAAAAGGCGATGATTTTGTTGATGAAATTGTTAATTATAAGTTGTGCTGGAAGGTTACGGAAGTTTTTGCACCGTGATAGCCTTCTCCGTATTGATACGGAGCTTCCATTTCACCTAGGGAGGTGTTTGAGAAGTAATACGGTGGCATTAATCCCGGTGAGATAGTTCCGCCGTATGCGTACGGAGACGCCAATTCACGAAACATGGGTCTTCTGTCCTAATACGGAGGAGCGATTCCGGCCGGTGAGGTTTGGCCGTATGCATACAGTCATGCTGTAACAGCTGGCATGAGGTTTCCGTATGGGTACGATGCAAACAAATCAGCTGATTTTGTCCCTCTGTATGTGTACGGAGGAGACTCGTTGCCCGGCAGGGAAGGACATCAACTGGTAGGGTGTGCTGGTGTCGTTGTTGATGCCCATGTTGAAAATGAGGAACGGCGCCTCCTCATACATGCGGGCCTGCCAGAGAGTGTCGGCGTAGTTCTCAAACGCGATTTTGATGGTGAGCGCCTTGCCTTTGCCCAGCGCGTCGGAGATATCCTCGGAGGACCAGGTTATTTTTTCGCAGGCATCCTTGGATTGCAGTCCTCCGGCTTGGAAGTAGGCATAATCAATAACCTTTTGCCCCTTGGCGTTTTTGACAAAGTAAAGACCGGTATTGAGATTGAACCCAAGCTCGACCCGGTCGTTTTTCAGGTAAACGGAGTTGGGACCATCCGCAGTGCCTGTGGCCACAGTGACGTGGTTTTGAGCCAAGGCTGTGTTAAGATAAAAGACAAACAGGAGAAGAAATCCGAGCAGCAGTTTTTTCATTTTCGGAGGCAGGCTGGGTGAGTAGGCGAGGATGCTTCGTTGGGATGGTTAACGGAAACCTAGCCTAATGCTATTTGCCGCAAAAGAACATGGATAAAGCCATGAATTCTCTTGTGTGTTTTGCTCGTGGATGAGTGTGAGCTTCTGTTCTGATGATCCTATGGCTCAGCGACGGTGAGACTCCGGCGATTCCCGTCGAAGATGTTCCTGCGAAGCATCAATAAAATCAAGCGGCCAGGCTCCGAAAAACGAACCCTGGCCGCTTTGAAAATTTCCAGGCAGGCTGGAAACTTCGCCATTTTTACTAACCGAAGAATTTCCGGAATTTTTCCGCCCAGCTTTCGGAAACAGGATGCACGTCGTCGCCCGAGGCATGGGCAAAGGATTCCAGTTTTTCCCGCTGCTCCGGGGTAAGTTTTTTGGGAACGTCGATTTCGATGCGAACCATCTGGTCGCCGCGCTTGCCGCTGCGCAGGTTGGGCATGCCTTTATCACGCAGGCGGAAGGTGGTGCCGTTGGAAGTCCCTGTCGGGATTTTCAACGAAGCCTTTCCGTCCAGGGTGGGGACTTCGACATTTCCGCCCAGGGCTGCGAGCGTGAATTTAATCGGAACCGTGCAGTAAAGGTCATCGCCGTTTCGCTCGTAAAGATCGTGCTCCTCGACGTGGACGATGATATAGAGATCGCCCGCAGGGCCTCCATTGGGGCCAGCCGAGCCGTCGCCGCTGGAGCGGAGTTTCATACCGGTATCGACACCGGGGGGGACGCGTTTGGTGAGCGTGGCAGTCTCGACGGTGCGCCCCTCGCCCTTGCATTTTTTGCAGGGATTCTCGATAACGCTGCCCGAGCCTCCGCAAGTCGGACAGGGTTGCCGGATGGAAAAGAAACCGTTGGAGCGTACTACCTGCCCCTTGCCGTGACAGGTGGCGCAGGTTTTCCGCTTGGAGCCAGGCTCGGCTCCGCTGCCGTGACAATGGTCGCAGGCGACATGCCGCCGGTATTTGATGGTTTTTTCCGTGCCCTTGGCCGCTTCTTCCAGGGTAATCTTGAGGTCAAAACGGAGGTCGTCGCCACGTTGATCCTCGGGATCGGCGCCGCCTCCTCTGCCAAAAAACTCGTCGAAGATGCCACCACCTCCCCCTCCGCCGAACATTTGGCGGAAGATGTCCATTGGGTCGTGGAATCCACCTCCCATGCCTCCGGGACCGCCTGCCCGTGGCCCAGAACTCCCCTCGAAGGCTGCTGCCCCGAATTGGTCATAGGTGGAGCGTTTTTGCGGATCAGAGAGAACCTCGTAAGCGTGGGAGACCTTCTTGAACATCTCCTCGGCAGACTTGTCACCCGGATTGCGGTCCGGGTGATATTTCATGGCCTGTTTACGATAGGATTTTTTTATCTCATCGGCGGAAGCGTTACGCTCAACTCCCAGAAGCTTATAATAGTCGTCGGCCATTTTCTTCGGAAAAACTGTGATGCTGAAATCGGATTGGCAAAGTTATTGTGGCTCAGTTTGCCGGTGTTTCACTGCTTTCGGCGGCAGGACCTGTGGAGAGCGTGACGGAGGCCGGGCGGATGAGCCGGTCATGGAGTTTGTAGCCGATGCGGAAGACCTCGGCGACATGGTGATCTGGAATGGTCGGGTGTGGCGCCTGGCTGAGGGATTCGTGCAGATTGGGATCAAAGAGTTCGCCGACTGGATTGATCTCCCGGAGCCCGTGTTGCTCCAGCGTGGTTTTAATCTGGTTGGCAATCATCTTGAAACCATCCGTGACGGGTTTGGCTTCGGGAAGGTTCTCGGCAGTGGCCAGCCCGATGCCCAAATTATCAAGGATGGGGAGCATGTCTTCCAGCAACCCCTGGGTGGCAAATTTGCGCAGGTCTTCCTTTTCACGGACCACCCGGCGGCGGTAATTGTCAAGATCGGCCAACGCCCGGGCATAGTGATCCTTGAGCTTGATGATCTCCTGCTCCGCCTTCGCAAGTTTGTCCTCGATGTCGCTCCCGGGAGCTTTTTCAGCCGTGCGGGTGGCTTCCGCCGAGGTGGCGGAAGATTCAGGTTCTGGAGTGGCAGATGTTTCGGGGGCGGTGTGGTCGGCAGGTGTCTTGTCGCTGTCAGTCGTCATGTCTCTTTTAAATATTTTTTTAAACACGGATTATTTCTTTTCGTCTTTTTTGTTTCCGCCCAGCAGGCCGCCAATCGAGTCGGAGATGCCTTTGACGGCTTCATTGGCTTTTTCTCCGGCCTTGTTAATGACTTCCGTGGCTTTTTCCCCGGCTTGGATCACGCGTCCGGTGGCTTCGGAGTAGATGCCGTTGAGCGTGCCGATGGCGAGGGCGCCGAGCCCTTTCGAATTGAGAACGGCGTCGATCTTGTCGTAGACCTTTTCCTTGATATTCTCGTCGGTGATATCGGTAAACTCCAGTTCGAACATATTCTCCGTGTCGGGAATGAGAGTCCCCTCGCTATTGGAACCATCGCCGATGATGGCCTTGATGTGGTCCAGCTTGAGAACAAGTTTGTCGATTTTGAAGTGAATGGGCTTGGATTCTTTTTTGTCGGTCGGTTTTTCTTCAGGCTTTGGAGAAGTATCCTCGGATGCAAAGGCATTCTTGAAATCAAGGACGTTGTTGTCGGTTGCGTACTCGGTGGCCAGTTTTCCTTTGCCGACAAAGGTGAAGGCTTTCACATCGAGGATCACTTCTTTAACGTGATAGGTGTCGGTGAGGAAGCTGGGAATGCTGACCTCGGCCTTGACCTGGTTAATGTCAATGAAGTCCTTGTTGTGGAAGCGGGCCGGGTTGGTCAGCTTGATGTTCTTCAGGTCAACCCGTCCTGCGAAAAGGTTGATGTTGTTCTCTCCTACGACAAGGTCAGCGCCAGCCTTGTCCTTGATGACCCCGGAGGCAATCGCAGGCACCGAACGTCCGGCAATCCAGACACCAAGCGCCAGTGCGAGAATGAGAAAAAGGAGGAATCCCCCAAATAGGACAAATAGACACCCTAATGTTTTTTTATAAAAGGGTTTCTTTTCCTTCTGATCCTTTTGGTCCTGTTTTTCCGTTTTTTCTTGTTTGTCCATGGATGAAACAATGATGAATGAAGCCGAAATAGCAAGCAGGGTACCCGGCGTCAAGCAGGTGACTTAACCTTTTTTATGTTCAGGGGTTTGTTGTCCGGGAATATTTCCAATAAAAAAGCCCTGCAGCTTGGCGCCGCAGGGCTTTTAGGGCTAAATATCGGATTATTCGGCGGCTGGAGGAGGTGCTTCAATCGAGCAGAGAATTTCTTCACCAACGGTAAGGGCAGGGATATCCTGCTGGTTGGGGAGAAGTTCGGCAATGATGTCTTCCCCGTCTACTTCGACTACGCGGAGCTTGGCGGCCTTCTTTTGGTTGGATACGATGAGCATATCCCCGGGAGCGGGCTTGTCCATCCGCATCAGGCTGACAAGGCCGAGGTCGCCGCGAACTTCCTTGATATAGGCTCTGGCTGGATCTTCAGGAGCCTTGGGTACGACTGGTTCATCGGCGGCAGGCTTGTCTTTTTCCCAGCTATAGGCTCTGGTTTCCACGGGCTGCTGGACTTGGGTATCGGGCTTGGTCGCAACAGTGCGGGCAATCGGGTTTCCGGAGCTGCCGGTGTTTCCATCTGTGCTCCAAGGACTTTTTGCCGTGGCGGCGTTGTCACCTGAAGAGCAACCGGCAAGCACAGCGGCCAGCGCGAGAAGAGAGAGCGTTTTTTTCATGTGGGGGGCGTGAGAAGGGTATTGATGCGTTGTGCAAAGGTTTTTGGTGCACTTGTGAAGAGCCTAGGACGAAAAAACTGCGCCCAAAGTCAATACCCTTTTGCGGATTCTTTCTTGCCCCCGCCCTTGGGATTTGGTCTTTCGCTTCCTGCAATGAGCACAACCACCCCATATGTAATGATAGGTCTGCCGAAAGGAAGCTTGGAGGAATCCACGCTGGGCCTTTTTGCCAAGGCGGGATATCCCGTGACCAAGAGTTCGCGGTCATACAAGCCGTCGTTCGACGATCCGGCCCTTGACGGCCGATTTGTCCGGGCACAAGAGATTTCCCGTTATGTGGAACATGGATTCTTTGATTGTGGATTAACCGGTTATGACTGGGTCGTGGAAAACAACGCCGATGTGGTGGAAGTCTGCGACCTGATTTACAGCCGGGCGTCAAATGTCCAAAGCCGCTGGGTGATTTGCGTACCCGAGGCATCCTCTGTCCAGACGGTAAAGGATTTGCAGGGCAAGCGTATCGCCACCGAGTTGGTGGAAAGTACCCGCCGGTTTCTGGCCTCGCACGGGGTGACTGCCCAGGTGGAATTTTCCTGGGGGGCGACCGAGGTAAAAGTACCCGATCTGGCCGATGCCATCGTGGACTTGACCGAGACCGGCAGTTCCATCAAGGCCAACAAGCTGCGGATTGTGGATACCATCCTCAAGACAAACACCAAGTTCATCGCCAATAAGAAGGCTTGGGAAAATCCGCAAAAAAGGGCCAAGATCGAGGCCATTGCCATGCTGCTTCAGGCTGCGCTCAATGCCAGCACGCTGGTGGGGTTGAAGTTCAACCTGCCCAAGTCCGAACTGGAGGTGGTTTCCACAAAACTGCCCGCATTGCGCAACCCGACCATTTCCTCGCTCTCCAATCCCGAGTGGATTGCCATCGAGACCATCATCGACCACAAGATGGTTCGCGAAATCATCCCGACGCTCAAGGCCCACAAGGCCGAGGGTATCGTCGAGTATCCACTGAACAAGGTGGTATACTGACACAAATAAGAAATGAGAAATACGGAATAAGAAACGGCTCCGTGAGCCTTGGCTTATTTTTGATTTCTCATTTCTTATCTCTTATTTCCCATGAAAGACTCCGTTACTCTTGGACTCATCCAGCTTGCTGCTGAGAAAACACCGGCAGAGAACCTGAAAAAGACGATTCCTCGCATTGAGGAGGTGGCTGCCAAGGGTGCGAAGATCATCGGCCTGCAGGAAATGTTCACGACGAAGTATTTTTGCACGACGCAAAATCCTGACCACTTCGATCTGGCTGAACCTATTCCGGGCGGGGCGATTACCGCCGAACTGCAGGCGGTGGCAAAACGGTTGGGCGTTGTGATAGTGGCGCCGATGTTTGAGGCGCGGGGTAGTGAGGTTTATCACAATACGGCCGCGATCATTGATGCCGATGGTACCTACATGGGAAAGTACCGGAAAATGCACATTCCGCAGGATCCGGGCTTTGAGGAAAAATTCTATTTTACGCCCGGCGACCTGGGATTCCGATCCTGGAAAACCGCGCACGGAACCATCGGTGTGCTCATCTGTTGGGATCAATGGTATCCCGAGGCGGCACGTTTGACCGCGTTGGCGGGTGCTGAGATTCTTTTTTACCCGACTGCCATCGGTTGGCTGCCCGAAGAAAAACCGACGCTGGGTGTCGCCCAGCACTGCGCCTGGGAAACCGTGCAACGCGGACATGCCGTGGCGAATGGCTGCCATGTCGCGGTGACCAACCGGGTGGGGGTCGAGGGGAATTCCGAGTTTTGGGGGCAGAGCTTCGTCGTCGATCCCTATGGGCAGATCATTGCCAAGGCATCACCGGACAAGGAAGAGGTGCTCATCGCTACCTGTGATTTGAAAAAGCAGCGCGAATTCCGGCGCATTTGGCCTTTCTTCCGTGACCGGCGCATCGACGCCTACAGCGATATCGCCAAGCGTTTGGTGGATTAGAAAATAATGGACAGGATGACAGGATTTACAGGATGACACTAATTCTTACCATATCTTGGCGAATAAAGGATTACATTTGTTTCAATAGATTAATTTGTACTTACCGAAGGCCATCCTGTAAATCCTGTCATCCTGTCCAATTTTATTTCTACTAATGGAGCATTCGCAGTTAACAGAGAAAATCATCCATTGTGCATATGCGGTTCACAATGAAATTGGGTCAGGTTTACTGGAGTCGGTATATGAAAAGGCGATGATGATTGCCCTTCGAAAGTCAGGTTTGGATGTGGCGGCACAGGTTCCTCTCAAGGTATTTTTCCAAGGTGAATGTGGCGGTGATTTCTATGCTGATATTATCGTTAACGACACCGTGATCTTGGAACTCAAGGCATGTCGCTCCTTGGCGGCTGAGCACGAGGTGCAGTTGGTCAATTATCTGAATATTGCCCGAAAAGAAATCGGGCTGTTGATAAACTTTGGCGAATCCAAGGTTGAGGTGCGGCGCAAACACCGCAAATACGAACCCAGTACAAGAACAACTGCTTTGGCAGACTAAGGCTGAAGCATCCTGTAAATCCTGTCATCCTGTCCATATGATTTCTCCGCGCCAACTAGGATTCCGCATGCCCGCCGAATGGGAACCGCAGGCTGCTGTCTGGCTCTCGTGGCCTTCCAACACATCACTCTGGCCGGGGCATTACGATCTGGTTCTACCGAAATTCGCCGAGTTTGCCGCCGCTATCTCCCGCTTTGAACCGGTACGCATCAACTGTGCCAAGCCGCTGCAAACCGTCGCACTCAAACTGCTCAATGAGGCCAAGGCTGACCTGACGGTCATCACTCTCTACGACCACCCGACCGACGATGTCTGGTGCCGGGATCACGGGCCGTTGTTTGTAAAAAATGACACTACCGGCGAAGTTGCCATCACCGATTGGCAGTTTCACGGATGGGGTGGAAAGTTCGAGGCATCCTTGGATAACCAAGTGCCGCAGCGTATCGCGGAGTCTCTGGGGCTGCGCCGGTTTGCCTACGACTTTGAACTTGAGGGAGGCGGAATTGAACTCACCGGCACCGGACAATTACTCACGACCGAGGCGGTGCAAAATAATCCCAACCGCGCTACTGGTCGCGATGATACTGCTTTCCAAACTGCCCTACGCGAAGGCTTGGGTGTCGATGAAATCCTTTGGATTGGCGAAGGCTTGGCCAACGACGACACCGACGGGCACATCGACAACCTTACCCGGTTTTTCAATCCCGAGGGCATGATTACTGTTGTTGAGAATAACAAATCCTCTCCCAATTACCAACCATTGCAGACCAACCTTGAGCGACTGCGCTCCATGCGTACTCGCTCGGGAAAATCGTTTGATATTGTTGAATTGCCCCTGCCTGAGTCTTTCCAGCTTGCTGGGCGTGATTTGCCTCCCAGTTACGCGAATTTCCTTATCGTCAATGACGCTGTCATTGCGCCGATCTATGCGCAAACGGGCGACGATCGGGCTTTGGGTATTCTGCGCGAATGCTTCCCCGGGCGGAAAGTTGTTGGTATTGATTGCCGGGTGATTCTGATTGAAGGAGGCGCGCTGCACTGCCTCAGCCAGCAGCAACCGAAGTGACAAGGGAAAGTTCTTCCCGATAAATTCGGCGAAATACTACCGACGCCAGTTTACGGAGCCAGTCGTTCGACTTTCCAATCGGTTCCGTTGCGCGTGTATTGGAATCGGTCGTGCAGGCGATTGGGTCGGCCTTGCCAAAATTCCACTGTGTCAGGAACCACGCGGAAACCTCCCCAGAAATCGGGTAGCGGGACTTTCCCTTCGACGAACTTGCGCTTCATCTCATCCAGTTTCTTCAGCAGCAACTGTCGCGAAGAGATAACCTGGCTCTGATGGGAAACCCAGGCGCCCAACTGGCTCCCGTAGGGGCGCGACATGAAATAGGCCAGTGACTCCTTCGTACTGATTTTTTCCGTCCGACCCACGATTTGTACCTGCCGCTCCAAGGCCAGCCAGGGGAAGAGCAATGCGGTATGAGGATGGGCCGCGATGTCATGTGCCTTCTTGCTGGTGTAATTTGTGAAGAAAACAAAACCACGCTCATCAAATGCCTTCAATAATACTGTCCGGCAGGATGGAATTCCCTCGGGAGACACTGTTGATACGCTCATGGCGTTTGGCTCTAGCAATTGTGTATCGCATGCCTGCTTGAACCACTTCTCGAATTGGGCAAACGGGGTCGCAGCCATGTCCTCGATTTCGAGTCCGGCCTTGGTGTATTCCTGTCGCAAGGATGAAATATCCATGCCCTGATACAACGTGAACTCTTAGGTCAGGCAAAGGAAAATGGAGTTTACTGGGGGCTTGTTCGATTTTGTTTCGACAATCTATTCTTCCCTGACCTACTCCTTGTTCAAAAAACATGAACATCAAAGGCGCAGAGGGGCTTTCTACAGAAGATATCCGCAAGGAGATTAGGCATGGGGCAACCTTGGTTTCTTACACCTACGTTATTTCTGTGGTATTCATGTCGTTCAAGCGCAGTAGCGCAGTGTATTTGGTTTCAGCTGGCCAGAGCCCGGTTGTATTTGGGCTTCCTTATGTGGCGCTATCTTGCCTGCTGGGTTGGTGGGGCATTCCGTGGGGACTGATTTGGACCATTCAGTCCCTAGCCTGTAATTTTAGTGGAGGTGAGGATGTAACGGATGAGTGGATGTCCGCAACAGGATCACGCCGCAAGTGGAATGAAAATGTTTCCTGGCAGAAAGTCTCCTGAATTTCCCAATACTCGAAAACGTATGAACATCAAAGGTGCCGAAGGGCTATCCGTCCAGGACATCCGCAGTGAAATCGAAAGAGGGGGCCGGTTAGTCGTTTACCTCTACGTTGTTTCCATTGTGGTAATGAGTTTTAAGCAAAATACGGATGTCCACCTCATCAGGGCAGGACAGAGTCCGGTACTCAGGGGACTTCCTTCGACATTAATTTCCCTTGTTTGCGGATGGTGGGGGATTCCGTGGGGATTCATCTATACCATAGAGGCTTTCTTTAAGAATCTGAGCGGCGGAGTGGATATTACCGCGGAGTGGATGGCTGCGACATCTTCATTGGAGGCACAATCTGCCGACATGCCTTCCGTCCCGCAGTCGGAAGGATTCGTCCAGACTTCCCAAGGCATGGGCACAACAGCCACCCAAGCTTCCGGCTCTCCTTCCTACAGGAGGAAGACATGGAAAAGCTATCTCATCCCGGTCTGTATTCTCGGGGCCATTGTCGTGACGGCGATTTCCGCCCGTCCGCTTTATATGGCGTCGCATCACCCTGTCATTCTTGTCAATGGGCTTGATGTTCCTTATGAAGTGACCATCGGGGAGAAAGCCTACACGGTTCCCAACGATAAACCACTGGAGCTGGAGTTGTCGGAAGATGAATATCTGGTCAGCGCGAAATTCCCCAAAAACTACCAGCCACTGTTTTCGGAAAAAGTTGATTTGCGCACAGATTTTGGATCCCGGCTTTTTGGAAAAAAGATTACCCTGATTAATCCGGATAAGCTGGCGCTGATTTACCGGGAAACCACCCGTTATTCCGCGACGCCGAAAGCCAACGAAGAAAACTCAATCGGGATCATGCCGAATGAAAGCGTTATTCACATGAAGGCTCCTGACTATGTCTTGCGGGATTTTCCTCATTCCATCCAAGTCAGTGACAAGGCTGGCCCGACCTACAAGACACGCGTAGCGGTATTATCCGGACTGGATGCTTACTCCATGCTTACCACCATCAAGGAGCGCAGTTCATCAGACCGGGCCTCGAAATATGCGTTGCAGGTAGGCGCATTCCATCCTGAGGATATGGGGGCTGTGGCTCTCGCCGGAATGTTTATCGAACCGGAAGACTCCCCGGCATTTTTCAATCTGCATCTGGATACGAGACCCATCCTGGTGGATTGGCACCGGATGTATCAGGAATATGCGAAGAAGAAAATGCCCAGGGAGAAATTGGTTGCGAAATACCAAGCCTACCTCGAAAAAGAACCGGAAAATGGCGAATTGCTTTACCTCGTCGGGCGGTTGATTCGGGATAGAAAAAAGGCCGATGAATATTATGCCAAGGCTCTTAAGGCGCCTCAACCATCGATCTATGTCTGGAATGCCCTTGGTTATGGGAATGCCAGCGATGGCAAGTTTGCCGAAGCCCTGCTGTGTATTGACAAGGGCCTGGCGAGTGGAAACAAATCCGCATCATTGCCTGTCATGCGACGAGATATGCTTGTTGCGCTGGGCAGGACCAAGGAGGTTTATGAGGATTTGCAGAAGATTTTTCGTGAAGATAGCGGAAATTTGGAATTGGCCGAGGCGACTGCTTTGATTGCGGGTTGTTGCGGATACTCCAAGGACAAGGTTGACGCACTAGCTACGGCGGTTGTCAAACATGTTGACGAATCAGGGGATATAGCGGAAAAAATTCAGAATGCCATTTTAGCCTCATATGCCTATGGAAAAGGAGATATGTATGCCTTTGTCCGGGAATCAGGCAAAGCAAGCTGGCCAAGAATTATGTGGCAGAATGCGATCTCGAAAAAACAGCATGCCAATGCGGCGAGGCTGATCGAGGATCAGAAGGTATTCGGGGTGCCTACATCCTGGCTGCTTCTCTATATTATCGCTCAACTTTCCAATGATACCGTTGCTGCGGACGGATATTTTGCCAAGGCTGTTGCGGCTTTGAAAGAAGATGATGACTGGAACGATACCTTTACTCAGTCATTGTTAGAAAAGAAACCACTTGATGCGGAGTCTGTGGTATCAAGCCTGGGCTCTCCCTCGGATAAGCGCGTGTTTTGTTGCGCCTTGGGCCTTCGCTACCCGGCACAAAAGGATGTCTATTTCCGTTGTGCGCGCCAGATGAACTTTGCGCCCGATTTTCCGAAGCTTCTGTTGGATGAGGTGCTCGCGGTGGACGGCACCAAGTAACGGATTTTACTTTGAGATGTATACGGGAGTTCTTCCCTTGGCCGGGACGGTGACCTTGACCTCAATGGTGTAATCACGAGCCAGGGTTGCGTCTGTTTCCCGTGAGCCGGAATCGTCGCCTACACGTACCTTTGCCTTGTCAGTGAGCCCCGTATAGTAGAGCGGCAGACGAATGGTCCGCGTGATTGGTTCGTTCAGTGGATTATAGATCATGGCCAGTCCGCACATGGACAGTTGTGGATTTACGTGAAGCAATCCATCCCAGTCTTTGCCATCAGGGCGGCGAAGATGAATCACGGGGCTATCCAGAATGGCGCGATGGGATTTGTAGTAGGAAACCCACTTCGTGACGAGTTCCTTGGTCTTGTCGGTGTCGTAGAGACGGGGCCCGCGATAGCAGGCTTGGACGCCGGCCCCGAACAGATTGGCCAACCGGGTTTCGTAGTGGTCGAGGTGTTCGCTGAGCGGCTCGATCGTGGCGGCGGCTCCGCCTCCGTGATACTGTGTGAGCGGAACGAACATGAAGCCCATGGTCGGTGTCTTTTCCCAAGTGCCGTCGAAGATATTCTGACGCTCAATGATCTCCTGTTGGGCGCGGGGCAATGACCAATTGGTTTCCACGTAACCCATGGGAATTTTGTTTGCGCCATTCAGAAAATGCCAGTCGGGCACATTCAGGTAAACGCCGTTGGCGCAAGCCCAGCGATAGAAATCACGAATCTTTTCCCACTGTTTCCATTGGGAATCCTTTACGCCTTTATGGCCCGTGTGCTCGGTCGAGGCGCAGAGGTCTCCGGGATAGGAGCCGTCGTTCTCAAAAACATTCATCCCGGTTTGTTCGAAAAAGCTTTGGATGGTCTGGAAATAATCGGTGCCCCATTCGGTGGCCATGCAAGGCGTGGCGCCAAAGCGCGCTCCATCTTTTCGGCTCTTGGCAGGCTGACCGGTGGTCGGGCTAATGATCCGGTCTTCGGTTTTCCCGCCCCGGCTGGCCAGCAGCGAATACCCACCGAGAGCGATGCCCTTGGATTTGGCGTATTCGCCAAGTTCCTTCATCCGGGCAAGGAACTCGGGTTTTTTGTCCAGGATGTTGAATCCGCTGCCAAAGGTCATGATTACCATTTCGAAACCGACCTCGGCGCATTGGTCTATTGCCGCGCGCACATCCTCGGGCTTGGAGCTGCGGACGTGCATCAGGATGGGGTTTTCCTGCGACCAGGGCGAGGCCAGTTGCCAGAGGCGTTGCTCGGCCAGGCCACGGCGTTCGCGGTCGGTGCTGTCGCGTAGCAACTCAAAGGCGCGGAAAGATTCCCAAGTCGCGCCGGACTCAATATCGATATCAGGGCCGATGATGGGAGTACATTCCACGCGGGTTGGTTTGTATTGGCCGTAGTAACGAATGCCGGTTTTCTCGTACTCGGGATGATCGTGCACCCAGCGTACGCCGGGGTTGTCCTTCATCGCCTCCATGTCACCGCCCATGGCGTAATCGGTTACGACAAAAAGCTGGGTGAAGCGGTCGATGTATTCGCGTGGGGCGTCAGGATAGTTGCCGGGCGGCTTGTCGTTGACCGACAGCATACGCCATTCACGCGGGGCTCCTGAGTCGATCTTCGGGGCCGTGTCAGCCAAGGCTAGGATTTCCGACTTGAAGCTGTTCAGGCGAACTGATTTAGCGCTGTCATTGCGCACCTTGATCCATTTACTGATAATGGGAGCCCCGTCGAAGAGTTCGTAGCAAACATCGACGCTGATGCCTTCATATCCTGCCGGAGCCTTGTAATTGAAAACCAACGACACTCCCGGCGGTGGCCAGGGTCGGGGCGAGGATAACCAGTCGGGGCTGGTGGGCTTCCAGCCAAAACGCTCCTTGGTCTTGCCGGTGCTTACTCCGGCGAGTTGAAAAGCCTTGGGATCACTTTGGAGGGTGTCCAGCCAGTCGGACAAAAGAAAGTTCTGCACAGGTTGCCCGGTGAGTCCGCCGACATTCACGGTTTTTCCATTCAATACGAGAACCGCCTCGGGGCGGATGGCGCGCAGTTCGCTTTCCCCAGTCATGCAGTTGTCGAGGCCCACCGTGGCGGCATTGGGTTCAATGCGGAAAACGCGCCGGATGAGACCGTTTTCCAGAAACACGGTCTTGCCGTCATCACTGCGTCTCACAGCGGCCTTAAATGGGCGGGAATCAATTATCCAATCTGTTGCAGGGCGCTCACTCGCGGTGGTGTATGAAGCCACTGGTAATTGTTTGACAGTGTTACCGATGTCATCGGCTTGCACCGTCGTCAGGGAAATGGCCATAAGAGCAGTAGCGCACGACAGCTTGTTAAGCAGGCTTACACGGGACATGCCTTGGGCGACAGAATGCCTTGGAGGAAGTTCCTTTTATTTTTCCCCGTTAAATTTCCGTTAAATACCTTTGCTCAATTTGACTTCTTGAGGAACCATTGGCTTAAACTCTTTTCTCTACCATACTCATGAAATCGTCTATTCCGTTACTTTTTGCATCTGCCATGCTGGCGTTTCCGTTGGGCGCATGGGCCATTACTCCTCCGCCGGAGACCCGCCGCGATAATACTGTTGAGATTATGCACGGCGAAAAAATCGCCGATCCCTACCGGTGGCTGGAGGGTAGTGATGCCCCTGAGCTGAAGGGTAAAGATGCGGCCTTGGATGCCCAGGTGCGCGCTTGGTCCGAGGCGCAGAACAAACGCACCCGTGCATACCTCAATAGCATTCCCGGCCGGGATGTCCTGGAGAAAGAGCTGCGGGAATTATTCAAGACGGATTCGCTGAGCTCGCCTGCGGTGCGCGGTGGAAAACATTTTTACAGCCGACGCCGGGGTAACGAGAGCAATAGTGTGCTTTTTGTCCGGGACGGGAAAGACGGGGCGGAACGCGAATTGCTCAACGTGAACAAGCTCTATCCTGATGGGCGCACCACGCTGGATTGGACGCGAATCAGCCGGGAGGGGAAATTGGTCGGTTTCGCGACCTACAAGAGCGGTGATGAGAATTCCACCCTGCGTATTTTGGATGTCGAGACAGGCAAGTGGCTCAAGGATACGATTCCTGGCAAGGTGCGTAGCATGAGCTGGCTGCCGGGAGGCGAGGCGTTTATATACCGTTGTCTTGGCGACATCGACAATCCCTATTCCGGGCAGATCAAGTATCACAAGCTGGGTGACGATATTGCCAAGGATAAGCTTATTTTCGAACAGTACAAAACCGGACCACTGGCCACAACCTATGGCCCGAGCGCTGGGCTTGACCGGGAGGGCAAATGGATGGTGCTTTCCTATTCCACGGGCACGGCTTCCAACGATCTTTGGGTTTGTGATTTCCAGCATTGGCTCAAGACGAGTGAGTTGAAAAAGATCACCATTGCCGAGGGCAAGGACGCGACCTTCAGTGCCATCATTCGCGGCGATACGATGTATTTGGAGTCATCCCTGAATGTGCCTCAGGGGCAGTTGTACAAAGTTGACCTGAACAATCCTGATCCGGCCAACTGGAAGGAATTGCTGCGGGGCAGTGAAGATTCGGTGTTTGAAGGAGCCTCACTCTCCAAGGATTTCATGATCGTGAATTGGAAGGAAAATGCCCTTCGGCGCATCGAATTGCGTGATCTGGACGGAAAGAGGATTGAGGATATAACTCTTCCGGGAATCGGCAGCGCCGGGCTCTCCACGGATCAGGAGCATAACGATGCCTATCTGGGATTCAGCAGCTTCAATGTCCCGCCTTCCACTTACCACATTGATCTCAAAACCCGGGAAAGAACGCTTTATTTCCGCCCCGATTATGACGTGGATTCCGACTCGCTGGTGGTCCGCCAGGAGTTCTTCACATCCAAGGACGGTACTCGCGTACCGCTCTTCATTGCCCATCGCAAGGATCTGAAACTCGACAGCACGGCCCCCACTATTCTCTACGGCTACGGCGGATTCAACATCGCCCAGCGCCCGGGCTTCAACTCTTCGCTGATTCCATGGCTCAATGCCGGTGGCGTCTATGCACTGGCCGGTCTGCGGGGCGGCAGCGAGTTCGGCGAACCCTGGCATCGGGCCGGGATGCTGGAGAAGAAGCAAAACGTGTTCGACGATTTCATTGGGGCGGCTGAATTTCTCATCGAGAAAAAATATACCTCGCCTGCACATCTGGGCATTCGGGGTGGGTCCAACGGAGGATTGTTAACCGGCGCTGCCCTCGTGCAACGCCCCGATCTGTTCGGCGCGGTGATCGTCGGCGTCCCGCTGCTTGATATGTTGCGTTACCAGCACTTCCTGATGGCGCGGTATTGGATTCCTGAATACGGTGATCCGGCGAAGAAGGGAGACTTTCAATGGATCAAGGCCTATTCGCCCTATCATCATGTCAAGAAGGGCGTGAAGTATCCGGCGACATTGATCGAGGCCGGGGAAAACGACGCCCGCGTACATCCTCTCCATGCTAAGAAAATGGCAGCCCGCTTGCAGCATGACACGGCGGGTGATCCTGAAAAACAGCCGATTCTGCTCTGGGTGGATTTCGACTCGGGACACGGTATGGGAAAATCTTTCGACATGCGTGTCCGGGATACTGCCGATGTCTATCTATTCTTCGCGAAGCAGTTGGGTTTAAGTTTCGGAAAGTAGAAGCAGGTACATTCCGGTAATCAAAAAAGCCTCCGCTTTTCAGCGGAGGCTTTTTGTTGGTTGTTTTCAGAGAGCTTACGCAGTCGCAATACCCAACTGCTTGATGCTCTTCCAATCGCCCCGGGTGAAATCGGGAACGGCAATGGGGGTGCTGCCCGAAGCGACCGACTTTACCGAGAGCTCAATGATGGAACTCCACAACGCAGCATCGTAAACGGTGATGTCCGGAGTTATTCCCTGGCGGATGCAATCGAGGAGGCGATAGCTCGTTACAAAGTCCATGCCGCCGTGACCGCTATGCTTGGCGCGCTCTTGCAGTTGCTTCCACAGCGGATGCTGGAATTTCTCCCGCATTGCTTTCAGGTCACTGTCGTTGAGCCAGCTATGGCTGCTTTTGGCGGATAGACCATAATCCCCCGGCTTGTCCAGCGCGAGGCGGGCCGGATAGTCAAAGAACGTGGCGCCGGTGCCGCTAAGGGCATTGATGCGACTATAGGGACGCGGACTGATTACGTCGTGCTGGATCATGATAGTGCGTCCCTTCTCAGTCTTGATGATGGACGTGTTCATGTCGCCGCAGATGTATTTTTCGCCGGTATGTTTGCCGTTGTTCGGCTTTCTTTCCTTCAGCGTCTTGGTGAGTCCTGACTCAAGTGAACTGACAGAGACGAGATACTTCAACTGGTCGCCGCGTCCGATGTCCATATATTGGCAGACCGGCCCGAGCCCGTGGGTTGGGTACAGATTCCCGTCCAGTTTCTTGTGATACTCACGCCGCCAGTCACCCTCGGAGCCGAGATGGAAAAGCACCCCGCGCAGATCGTGGATATAGGCGCATTCCGCATGGGTGAGTTCCCCGAAGACGCCGTTGCGGGCCATGTTCAGGACAAAGAGTTCGGAGGGACCATAGCAGCAATTCTCCAGGAGGACACAATGCTTCTGGTTGCGCTCGGAGGCATTCACGATGTCCCAGCATTCGTCGATGGTGACGACGGCGGAGACTTCGACAAAGGCATGTTTGCCGTTGTCCATGGCCTTTACGCACATCGTCGCGTGCCATTCCCAGGGCGTTACGATATATACGACGTCGATGTCGTCCTGCTCCGTTAGTTTTTCCCAGGCATTCTCGGAGCCACCATAGACTTTTGGCGTCTTGCCGAATTTATTTTGAATCTTGGTGGCAGCTTTTTCAGCGCGACTTTTGACCAAGTCGCAGACGGCAGTGACATCGCAGAAACCGGTATTCAGTACGTCATTGAGGAGGGTGTTGCCGCGTCCGCCCATGCCGATAAAGGCGACCCGTACCCGGTCGATGGGCTTGGTGGTCAGGTTGTAGACAGGCCGTTGTCCAGACGGCCGGGGCCGGGTGAGGCTGATATCGCGGACGCTGCTGTGCAGGTCGCCCCGGGCTCCGTAGAGCGAGGGTGAGGTAATGCCGGACAGACCCAGGCCCAGCCCAGCCAGAGCAGTTGCCTTGAGGAAGTTCCGGCGGGAGTTTTCAGGTGCGTTTTTCATGGTGTGATATGTTTAGTGAGATGTATCGGTTGCCTGTGTGTACAAAGCTTCCACCCCTAAATTCCCGGTGGTTTTTAATCCTGACCGAAAAAAATGATTATTTTTCACTAACGGCTTCTCGCTTGGCATTTTCGTAGGGTGCATTGAGGAAGATCAGCGTGTCCGGGTCACGCAAGGCGTGCCGTTCGACGAAATCGAAGTTGTCGGAATAGGTGAGCAATTCGTTGTCCTTTATTTTCCAGCGGGCATTACTGAATCCCATCGGGGCGGTGACGCCGTCGCGGAGAAGCTGGGCGGTGCCGTCCGGGAGGAAGCGGCGCTCGTAGCGATAGCCGCCGTAAGGATAAAACCAACTGCCGATAAAGTCCTTGGCCGTGGCGTGGAGGATGAATCCCTCCTCGAGCTGCAAGATGCCGATGTAGGGATGGGCGAGACCGGGTGTTTCCAGCGACGGGGCGTCCAAGGTCGCCTCAAGGGTCCATTGCCCGTTGGAGAAATTGTCCTGGGAGACATTCAATCGGAAAACATTGTCCGAGCTGACCCCGGCGGCGGCCCGGGTGAGTCCGGTGTGTGCGTCGCGGGCGATTTCCTGTCCGTCGCGCAGCAAACGCACCTGGCTGATTCTGACGCTGCCGGGACCTTGGAATGATTTGAAGATGGCGATGTATTCGGCGGATTTCCAAATCAGGTGCGAGACGTCCGCCGAGAATTGCAGAGTCTTGCCGGGCATGGCTTCCCAGCGGAAATCGCGTGTGGGAATGCGCCGGATGAATTTTTCCCGGTTCAGCGGGACGGATTGCGCTTCCCCGGAAACCGGCATGGCGAGGGCTTGGTTGGCGAAGAGCGAGAGCACCTCCTTGTCCGAGGTGCGTTGTACCTTGATCTCGCCCTCGAAAACCCCGACCTCCGCGTTGCCGTCATGCGCGACATCCATGGCAAACTCGGTGCCGATGTCGGTGATTTTTCCGTGGGCGTAGTCGACGGAGAATCCGGTGGCGACAGGAGGCACGTACGCGACCAGTTTGCCGTAGTCGAGCTTGCCTGTGTTTTGCCCGGTGATCGAGAAGTGACACGGGCCTTGGACTGTAACCCGCACGCCGTTGCCGTAAGTGACTTCAGCCAGTCCTGCGCGCAAGGCGAGGTAATCAGGAGCAAGGCCATTGTCTGTCAGGCTGGCCGACACCGATTTATCCCAGATAACTCCGACGAGCCCTGTGACCCGGGCAGCGGTTTGGATCGGTGGAGGCGCTGGAGAAAAGATTTTGGCCCCGAATATGCCCAGACCCAAGACAACTGCCGCTGCAAATCCGGTGGAGAATGTGGCAAGCCGCCTGTACCAGACGATATTCGATTTTGTCGCCACAACGGGTTTCTCGGGAGAACCGGTTTTCCCGTCAAAGAATGCCTCGATCAATGCCGAGTCGTGCACGGAGGAAATGAACCATTCGCGGGCTGCATCGTTGGCGAGCAATGTCTCAAGCTTTGCAAGCTCGGCATCCGAAAGCGAGCCGGAATCGATCAGCTTGTCGGTTAGTGCGCGCAGTGTCTTTACTGGAAATTCGTTATTCATCGGAGTGCTTCAGGCGTTTGGTGATGCAGTGCTTGAGACGAAATCGAATGCGGGAGAGTGTCTTGTGGATGGTGTTGGCCGCTTTCTGGATATCTGATGAAAGGGCAGTAAGATTTTTCTTCTGGAAATATTTTAATCGCAACAGCGCCAGGTCACCTTCGGGCAGCAACTCTAGGCAGACTTTCAGGGCATCGAAACGGCGGTCGGCATGTTCGCCGAAGGCATCGGATTCTCCGGCGATTTTTTCAGTCAACTCCTCGGAGAAGCAGACTTTTTTTTCCCGCTGCAGGTCACGCCGCTTGGCGAGAACCTTGAAACGGGCGGCGCTGAATGCCCAAGCCCGAAAGTTGGTGCCCGGTTGGAAGTCGGCCCGGCGTTCCCAGAGAAAAAGCATGGTATCCTGCAGGATTTCATCCGCCAGGGCCTGATTTGGGAAAAGCGTCAGGACATAGGCGCTTAGTCCATGCCGGATCGAATCGATTTCCCGGGAAAATTCGACTTCGTTCAGGCATTGTGGTGATGCTTCGGGCATGTCTCGTTCCTAAGACATACCAAACCGGGAAATGTCCTGACAAAAAAATGGATTTATTTGGAAAAAATGGGGCCGCCAGCGCTCCCAGTGAGGAATTCCCGGTTTCTATCAGTTGCTTTATGCAGCTATTTCAGGGAAGCATTGGATAATAAAAGGCCTCCACCTTGTGAGTGGAGGTCTCGATGAAGAAGAACCGAGGAATTAGCCAGAAAGCCAAGAATCTAACTGTGCTTGCGACGGCGAACAGCCAAGGCGACTCCCAAGGCCAACACTCCGCCTGCCAGTGCGTAGGTGGAAGGTTCGGGGATGGCTTCAATACCAATGGCTTGAATGGAAGCCTTAGTAGCGGTTCCGGAATATGTCACTGTGACATCCGTGTCTGACGCCACAAAGTCAAGACGAGTAAATCCCTGCAATTCACTAACTGAACTTCCGTAAAATCCCTTGGCGGCAAGTGAATCGCTGCCAACTGTTGGAGTCAGGTCTCCTACGAGAGTTGATACCGAGCCAACGCCATTGGTTACGAACATGGAATAGGCATCAAGTGTATTAACTCCAGTAATCGTAACTGTCTTTTGATTGTTGTTTCCATCTCCACTATTTCCGCAGAGCAGGAAGATGGAATAGCTCTGATCCTTGATCAACCCACTGAGGGTGACGCTGACGGATGTACAGCCAACAAGGCCATATTGGCCAATTATATTGGCATCGGTCATTCCTGTATAGGCATTCCATGCTGCCATGGCGTTGGTGTCAGCACCTATAGCCAATCCTGCGCCATATCCAGTTTGCGGATTCCCAGGGTTACCACCGGTTACTGCGGCAGAGATTGTGTACGAGGTTGCGGCACCGTTTATATCGTATAACAAGCCGGTTACTCCGCTGACATCCGCACGTCCTGTTTGGGCGAAATAGTTGTAAGCCGTAGGTGTATCTGTGGCTCCAGAACCGGGGTTTGAGACACTTGCCCAAGCTTGTCCGAAGTTAACCAACACCATGGCGGCATTGGCACTTGCGGCCAAGCTCAATACGGAAGCTGAGATAAGAAGCAGTTTTTTCATGAGATATGTTATTAAAAGAGATTTTGCTGTCGGAAGGCCGGGTGAACACGCGGTTAGGTGTTTTTAAACAACCCTCCGTAGTAATGTTCGCGAAATCCGATATTTTCTGACATTTATTTTTAAGAAGACTTATTGCTCATGGCTAAAACAAGGAAGGCACTGGAATGAGCCCTTGCCATCAGGCGTTAATTACCTGACGGCTTGGGTTGTCTCCAGTGCCTTGTGTTTTGCTGACGGTCTTTTATCCTGCCATGCCCGATGAGCTTGAAGAATCGGCTGTTGTTTCCTCCAGCTTGTTCTTTTGGGCGGCCATGATGCCGACTCGCTGGGCGACCAGATGATTGTAGTAATCAATCTTGTCGTTCAGGCGAAACACCAGACTGACCATGTTTTCATCCGCAGGCGTTAGTAATCCGAGATTGTTTAGCTCCCGGACCACGGCTTGGTAGGCGGCGTCCGCCAATTCGCGGGCTTCGTCCACCTTCTTTGCCGGATGCCGGATTTCTCGTTCCTCGGTGCGCGAGTCTTTCAGGTTTTTATAGGCCTGATTATGCGTCTCCAGTTCGGTCATCCACGAGGTTACCCCGAGCAATGTCAGGTCGGCGGACACCTGATCCCGCAGATCGCCCAGCATGTGGGTAATCCCGTATGTTCTTTTGTCGCGGGACATATGCGCCAAGTTTCCGTAGTGCCGAATGATGGCGATGACCCGCTCGGCCGCCCGGCGCTTGGGCGTTTCGCTGTGCCGGAGAAATCCCCGCACTGCCGAACGCAAGCGCCGGTAGGTGTAGAGCTGCAACGCATCTGCTTCCTTCACTTGCTTGGTGAAGGCACTCTGGCGGACGACCTCCAGGGCATCGTCCAGTTCGTCGTAGTGTCCTTGGTAGATGGCCAACAGGGACACGAATGCCTCCGACAAGCTATAATCGCTGGTTACTTTGACGAATTCGGCGTGGAATCCGAAGTGTTCTTCATTACGCAGGCGGGTGAGCCGCACATTTTTCACTATATTTTCCATATGCTAACCTTTCTTTTATTATTCTGTTATATTTGTCCCTGCCAATTGGTGGCAGAGATCAATGAAACATTGGAATAATGTTTATTTAAATGTCGAGGTGTTTTTTGTAAATTCATTCAAAAATCTATGTGATACGTCGACGGGGTTGAGCTGTACCATATTACCGGAAAAGAGAGCCACGGATAAAACGGATAAGATAGAGGATAAAAGGATGGGGCGATTATTTTGTCTGAGTAGCCATCATTTCCGTCTTTTTCTCTCTTCATTGCTTTTTAACATCCGTGTTATCCTTCTCAAATCCGGATATCCGTGGTCTATCTGTCTTGAGCGGACTTTATGTAACCAACTCTGGAACTGGTATTTTTGCCGGAAGCGAATGGGGCAAGTGCAAAAAATGAGCCCTTTCCGTTGCTGACGGAAGCATGAGGACCATTGAAGATGGTCCCGTCGTCAGCGACGATGCTATGAAAGCTAATGGAGATGGCTCTTCCGTCAGTGACGGAAGCATGATCTCCAACGGAGTTGGCCTCTCCGTCAACGACGGCGATATGAACTCCAGTGGACTTGGTGTCGCCGTCAGTGGCGGCGGAATGAAATCCAATGGAAATAGCCCTTCCGTCAGTGACGGAAACATCATCTCCAACAGAGTTGGTCCTTCCGTCAACAACGGCGGAGGCTTTGCACTTGGTTTTGACACCTCCGTTCACGACGAAAATGACCCCTATGCTAGAGGTGATGACAAATCTCCTGTCTGCCCTGTCCGGACTGGGTTTCTGCTTTGAGATTCCTGTTGCGGTTGGGGATATTTCCTTCATCTCCTCGGGTTTCTTCTCATGGGGCAGGATATTCCTCCAGGCAGTCCGGCGACATGGCCGAATAGCAAGAGGTCAGGTTTAGGACCCGGCGGGTCGCCCGACATCGACACCGTGTTGAAGGAGCTGTGGACGTCGATGCGCACCTATGCCATCGCCCTCGCGGGCGGCAATCTGGCGGCGGCCGACGATATCTTGCAGGAGAGCATCATTTGCATCTGGGAGAAACGGGATGAGGTGCCCCAAGTCAAAAACCTGAAAGGGTGGGCGGCCCGGATTGTCTATTTCAAGGCGCTGTCTTTTCGCCGAGATCATTTTGACAATGCCTTGGTCGGATTCCCCGAGGACATCATGGCGAACATTGCCGAAGCCATTGAGCCGATGACCGACAATACTGCCGCGCGCGTGGAGGCGCTTTCCTATTGCGTGGAAAAGTTGACCCAGGAGGAGCGGTTTCTGCTGTTATCCTACTTTGAGGAATCGCTTCCGGTGACCAAGCTGGCTGCCCGCTTGCGCAAGACCGAGGACGCCATCTACCAGCAGATCGCCCGCCTGCGCCGGGCCTTGCGCCGTTGCGTGGACATAAAATTCAACCTGATAAAATAGCCGGATATTGCCTATGACTTCCCCGCAGAAAAACCACCTGCCCGAGATTCCTCCGGAATTTTATATCCTGGTGGAGCAGAAATTTGCCGGGACGGTTTCACCGGAAGGCCAGCAGGAACTGGAGGAATGCTTGCGCCGGTCTCCCGAGGCGCTGCAGTACTATGTGTCCCAGTGCGAGATTGCCGGATCGTTGCCCGAGGCGCTGCATATATATCAGGAGCGGGCGGCCCGGCAGGAGAAATTGCCTGCCCAGACCATCGCCTTTTCCCGTTACCGTTGGGCGGCTGTCGGAGCCATTGTCGCCGTAATACTTTGTGGTGTGGCGGTGGCCGTTTTTCAGAGAAATTTCCTGTCCACTGACAACAATAACTCTGTGGCTAAGACTGTTTCCGATGCCCCGGTCTGCCGGGTCTCCAATGTCCTCGGCGCGTCTTTCAAAAATCAGCGGATCGAACTGAAAACCGAATTGACGGCCTCGGAGTTTGCCATCGACACGGGCGTGGTCGAATTGACCTTCGGACAGGGGGCGCGGGTGTTGCTGGAAAGCCCGGCCTCGCTCGTCATCATCAACGACAACTCCTGTCGCCTGCTCCGTGGCAAGGCGGTGGTCGATGTGCCGGATTCCGCCAAGGGGTTTGTCATGGAAGGCCCGCGTGACCGGATTATCGACTACGGGACGCGGTTCGCCGTCGATGTCGCTGGGGATGGTGAACGCACCCTGCTCGGGGTACTGAATGGCATCGTTGACCTGGAGCACAACAACAGCACGGTGCGGCTCTTCACCAACTACGCCATTGAGCGGCAGGGCGAGCAAATCAAGTCGGTGCCTTTCGACCGATCCGCCTTCCTGACGGAAATGCCCACGCAGGAGTTTTTCTGGAATCTGAATGGACTGCCTTTCGACGAGATCAGGACCCTGCGCTTTGAGGTGACTCCGCTGGTCAAGACACCGGGAGATATTCATGTGATCTTCAAATGGATGTCCGGGGAGAACGGGCTGCTGGTGAAAAACCTGCGCTTGGAGCGTGACGGCGTCGCGATTGTTTCCTCGGACGAGCGACGCCGGGCGGGCCGCTATATCGGCTATAGCTATGGCAACATGTTCCCCATAAACCTGCCTTCGGACACACCGCTGCCCGGCAAATGGGAATTGGTCGTCGAGGGGACTTGTACCCGAAACAACAATATCCAGAAAGAGGGAGATACTGCCACCTCGGAAGGGATATTCTCCTTTGAGAAGGGGCTGCTGACCAATGTTACCCCGGAGGAAGTGGTGGGGCGTTGGGAATTCTCCCACGACAACCAAACCTATATCCGGGAGTTCAAATCCGATGGTACGGCCACGATGACCGTGGATGGAAAGTTGCGGGAGATTCCTCCTGAGATCACTCCCCAATGGACGGTGAAAGAGGGCGTGGTGACCATTGAGTTTCTCAATGGAGGCAAGGCGTGGATTCCGGAAAAAATGGTTCTCCGAGACAAAAACACCCTTATCTTTCTCAGCCATCCCTACCGCAATGCCCAGCGAATGGAATAGTCAGTGAGAGGAACCACGGATAAAAGGATGAAGAGAAGGATAAACGGATGTGAACAATTCCTTTACCGTAGCGTCGGCGACGTAGTGTTATTCTCTCATTTATCTTTTTTATCCCTGCTTTATCCGCGTAATCCGCGGTTCCTTCCTTGTTCTTTGTCTGGATGATTAAATCGAGCTTGATTGCCATAAAGTTGTGATGAATTCTAAGGCAGTATTAAGGAAAAGTTAATAAATAGGTAAAAATACCTAAACACTGGTTGGCGGCTGTTTGTTGACAGAGCAGAAAGTAAAAAGGTGATTTGTGAGCAATGAGATTCATAACATGCTTAATATTAATTATAGTTAATCCTGTAAATAATTGGACGTGATAATGGCGTCGCTAAGAGAGAGGTAAGCATGGTTTCGCCAGAAGCGTTTCAGGTTGGCCCAGAGTTGTTCGATCGGGTTGAGGTG
>JAITVQ010000057.1 GCA_031285745.1 Puniceicoccales bacterium
CTCCCGCTTCCGCAGCCAGCAATTCGCCCAAGGTTGCCTGGGTGCCCTCGATTCTGCTGGAATAAACCGCTTCACGGCGCACAAACGGACGGATCAACACGTGAGGATTGGGAAGCCATCCATTCCATCTTCACAAAGGATGAAAAGGCAGGTATTTTGCCATCACAAGGGCAATTCAAGAGATCAAAAACAAGCCGTTGCCCGGACCTCCCGAGTAACAGAAAAACCGGGGAGCCTCGACTGTAAGATTCCCCGGTTTTCTCATTTTTCATGCACAATAAACGTGCGCCCTACCGAGAAGGACCCCATCGACATGTAGTATCCAATTATTGGATACATACTGAAGAAGCAGTGAAATCGCACCTTTGCAAGGTGCCCAACATTGCCAAAAGGTTGTCAGAAATGATGTTTTTTGCTTCACTTTGATGCATTTCTCTGCTCTCATCTTTCCGTTGCAACTAACTAACCACCAACTAAGTCCGCGATAATTAGCAACTTAATGACGCGATTGAGACAGGCTTCCAGCCTGCATAAATGTATGCCGCAAAAGAACGCAGAGAAACACAAAGAAATAAGTAACCTTTTGCGTTCTTTGTGATCTTTTGTGGCAAGTAATTTCTCAATATAATTAATTTGATGTTTTGCAGGCTGGAAGCCTGCGCTACTTGAAATTACAACAACCCAAATAGTGCTGTTGATTTGGTGAGCGAGAAGGCGTGGCGAACTTGCGCAAAGGCACGAAGCAATTCACGGGGTGAACCCGCCGAGGCGAAACGCATGATGATTTCGCTGCCGGTAAAAACAACTTCCGCAGGAACGTCTTTTACGCGAAGAGTGCAGGTGGCGCAATTGGATGGATACTCGACAGAAAGGTTGTTGTCGTTGCCGTCGAAGGCTTCGATTGCGTCAATGACAGACTCGACACGGACATTCTTGGTCAGGGTAAAAACGATTTCATCGAATGCGCCGGGGAACAGTTCGTCGAATTCGTCCGTGTCGATTATATCCGCGCTGCGAACGTGATGCAGGCTACGGGTGAAGGTATATTCCGATGGGTCTGATTCGTTGAGGGCGTAAAGCCACTCAAGAGTGAAATCGCGGGCGACAAGCAGTGCTGCCGGACTGGCGATTTCCAGTGCAATATCCTTGCGCTTGTAAGCGAGGGCGGTGCGGACTTTCTGGAAAAAAGCCTCACAATCGGTAGAGAGTTCGTCGGCGCAAAGTTTACCCAAGAATGCCGTGGTTGTCGGTGTCGCCGCCGTGGGAATGACGTGATGCTTCTTGCTGAAACCAGCGAAGTTTTTGACCAACCCCTGGGTACTGCCAACCATGCGAATTCGCTGAATGTAATTAGACTCCGAGCCAGCGGCGTCAGCGGAAGTTTTTTTTGCCATCGAAACAGGCAGTCAGGCAAGACGTAAAGAATGTTTTCGTCCGAAGAAATGCTCCCTCAGCGCGATTACTTGATGACTTTCCCAGAGAATTTTACGACGATGAATCTCTCACCAGCTTGGGGCTTTGGTTTGAGGAGCAGGATGAAATTGTCGGAGACAATGGGATCATACTGCTGGCCAGAGATGATTTTTACGTCACTAATGCGTGTGGTAAAGATGACTCCAAGCGGCGCATTGTTTGCCATGGCGGAGGCATTATCAAGAATCTCCATCTCGAAGGTATGCTCATCGCCGTCGGTGGTAATGCCTGCCGACATGAAGCTGGGTTCCTTGGTTGGCTCAAAGGCGGCTTTCCAGGCGGGGTCACCATAGAAAGCCACGGTATCAATATCCCAGAGAAGTCCTGCCAGTTGGGTGTCGGGAGAGAGTTTGCTGCCGGGTTTGATTTTTCGCGGATCAAGTTTGAGCTTCATGTCCATCATCGCCTTGATGTGCGGCCCCATATTTACGTCACCTGTGCCAAGAGGCATTTTGTACTCTAAGGCATTGGGATCTAACTGGGCAATATCGTGGAGCATCCATTGCTGGTTGAAGAAAAAGCTTTCGGAGAAAGTGTTTCTTCCGGGGATGGTCTGCCAAATGTTGAGCATATCCCAACCGCCACGCCCAAACCAGGTGTTCACGGTGTACCCGGCCATCTGGTTGACACCATTGGGCCCCATCATGGTGGTGACCATGCAGTGTTGGTTATTCACGTGACCAACGAGGCAATTGCCGACCGGAAAATAGACTTTGGGGTTGGAGGAAGGTGCGAGTGCAGTGTCTTCGGGACCGGGCTTTTGTTGCTTGGGGTTAGTAAGGGCGTAGAGGTTGCCGTCCACGGCCCGGATGATGCCCCGGCCAAACGGCATCTCGACCCCGTTTTCAAACCCGTGGGAGGATGTGACAACAAGGTCGAAAGGTGTTGTTTCAAAATGTTCGGCCCAGGTTTTGGCTTCGTTCTTGGGGAGATTGTCACGGCCCCGGGTTGTGCTGCCATCGGGTTTTTTCCAGAGCCAGCTGCCGGGAGGATTCGCATCGCTCAACAGGAAGTACTCGTCGAAAAGGGCGGCGTTAAGTCCGGTAGTCGCCAAGGCGCTTTGGACGGTGAGCGGTTTGGCTGAGGAAGCAACCCGGAGGGCATTTTCAGCATCGCTGCCGGTAATGACCCCCCACTGGGTGTCGAGATAGGGGTCGTCATCGAGTCGGCGGGTAAGGCGATGGATACTGGCAATATAGTCGCGGCCACATTCCTCTGGCCGGGCCACGAAAGCGGTATACCGGGGCATGTGTTTGGCCAGTTCGACGCGTGACTCATCCACGGAATTGTCGTAAATAACCAGCGAGGCATTGTGTTTTTGGACCATGTAGTCAGCAACTTGCTTCCACTCGGCATCGGTGTAGGTTGTCTTGGAAACAACGACCGAGTAACTTTGCCCATAGGGATTTCCTAATTTGACGAGCGAAACGTATTCTGACGCACATCCCGAGAAAGCCAATGCCGCGATGGCCGTCACTGCAAAGAGGGAGAAAGGTGCGAGATGGTGTCGAAACGAAAACATGGGCGGAAGGGAAATGGTTGGAAGCAGGTTTTCAATGCTCAAACTAGGAGCAGGCTGCCGACAGGCTAAAAGGAGGCTGTTTTTCAGTGGAAAATGGTTTTATTCCACCAAAACACCTTTTTTGCTTTCGCATTCCCGCAGAGTCCTTTTCCTCCCCGTCCCGGCCCATAATGGACAAGAAAAACAAAATCATCGGTATTATCCTGCTGCTTACTGCCATAGGGCTTTACGCATGGGATACTTACCAAAAGGCTGAATATGCAAAGAAGCACCCTGCGCCCCAGGTTGCGACTGCGCCCGCCCAGCCTGCCCAGATAACCCCTTCCACGTCAGCTGCACCGACTGCGCCAACTCCCGCGCCAGCTGTCGCACCAACGGGAACGGATGCCGATGCTTCGACCGGGAATCTTGCGCCTGTCGAAGCCCAGATCATCACGCTGGAAAACGACACCATCCGTTTGAATATTACCACGCTGGGAGGTGGCATCCAGACTGTTGCGCTCAAGGAGCAGGCCGATACGTTGGCGAACCGGAAAACGCCTGCCGAGAATCCCTATTTGTTCAATGCAGACGGCACTGTCCCGGCGCTGGCTCTCAGCATTGATAATGCGGCCAACCGGGTGCCCATCGAGTGGGCACCGCCTTTTACCGTGGTGGAGAATGTGCCCGGGAAACGGGTGGTTCTCTCGGCGAAAATGGCGGGTGGGTTGACGGTTATTCGTTCCTATGAATTGGCCGAAGATAAGACGGACCCGCATGTGATTTCATTCAAGACGACGTTCCGGGCTGGTGTTTCCGATGTGGTTCCCGCGATGAATGTGCGTCTGAATACGGGGACGCTCCCTCCTTCCATCGGAGACAGTACGCACCAGTTTCTCGGGATTGCCACCTATGATGGAAGCAATTTCCATAAGACAGGAGTTGCCGATTTTAACGCCAGCAGCGGTTTTCTGGGCATGGGCGGCCATGCGGCAAAACCATACGCCTTTATTCCACGGGGAGAAAATCAATGGCAATGGGTGTCGGTGACGAATCAGTTTTTTGCCGGGATCATTCGTTTTGACGAGGCAACCCGGGCACAGGTTTCCGATCTTTATATTCACCCGGCCATGACTCACCTGGAGCCGGGGCAAGTGGTGCCGACGGTAACTTCCATTACCGGGGAAGTTGGTTTTCGCATTGGTGAATTGAGCAACGGGCAGGAATCGACAATCGCCGCTACTTATTTCGTCGGCCCCCGTGAATACACTCGCTTGGCCAATCTGGGTGGAGACCAGGAAAAAGCAGTTCAATTCGGACGCCTCTTCTGGTTTGTCTCCGTTGATTTTCTCTGCAAAATATTCGTCGTTATCCTGAATGGCCTGCACTCAATCCTGCCGGAATCGCCGTGGGCTTGGGGCTTTGCCATTATATTCCTGACGGTGATTATCAAGGCAATCACCTGGCCGCTGGTTACAACCCAGCAACGTTCCGCGGAACGCATGCGCCAGTTCCAAGGGCCGATGAAGGAGATCCGGGAAAAGTACAAGGACGATCCCAAGAGACAGCAGCAGGAGATGATGAAGCTCTACCAAGAGCATAAGATCAATCCATTCGCGGGATGTTTCCCTGTGCTGATCCAGATTCCGATCTTTACGGGATTGTTCTTTACGTTCCAGACGCTGGCCCAGTTGCGCTTCCAGTCCTTCCTCTGGATTCCTGACTTGTCGATGCCGGACGTGATTCCGGGTCTTGAGACTATCGGAGGGTTTCCGATCCACATTCTGCCGGTTTTCATGGGAGCGACCATGTTACTCAATATGCGATTGACCCCGATGCCTAATGTCGAGGGACAGCAAAAAATGATTTTTTACGGAATGATGGTCATGTTCCCGATTATTTGTTATAAAATGCCTTCGGCGTTGATGCTTTACTATTCGGTACAGAACTGCCTGACCATTGTGCAGACGCTGATTACCCGCCGCAAAATGAGACGGGAAACTGCCGCAGCTCCCAACACCATTGTCAACGCTGAGACAACAACAAGGAAGGATAAGAAAAAGAAGCGGGATAAATCCAGGGGTCGTTAAAAACGCTCGCCTGTCGGCCCGTGCTTGCTTATTCTCCATTTCGCTTGTTTTGTTTTAGCAACACCTCGTCCGTCTCACCTTAACTTATTCCCAGCCATGTCCGGACATAGTAAATGGCATACCACGAAACGCCATAAGGCAGTCATCGACGCCAAGCGTGGAAAGATATTCAGCGTGCTGGCGAAGGAAATCACCCTGGCAGCCCGTGCCGGGGGTGGTGATCCAACGTCAAATGCCAAATTGCGCACCCAGTTGCTCAAGGCGCGCGCTGCCAACATGCCGACCGATAATATCGATCGTGCCGTAAAAAAAGGAACCGGCGAACTGCCCGGTGTTACCTACGAGGAAATTGTTTACGAAGGTTATGCCCCCGGCGGGGTCGGTATCATCGTCGAAGTAACCACCGACAACAAGAATCGTGCCGTGGGCGAGGTTCGCTCCTCATTTACCAAGGCCGGGGGAAATCTGGCTGCTCCCGGCGCACTGGCTTTCAACTTCCAGCGCAAGGGGCAATTCTTGATCAGCGCCGACGCCACGACCGAGGATGCCTTGATGGAGGTTGCCTTGGAGGCCGGGGCGGACGATGTCATCAATAATGGGGATCACTTTGAGGTGCTCTGCAGTGTTCAGGAATATGATGCCGTGGCCAAGGCCCTTGAAGACAAAGGCATCAAGCCCGAGTCGTCGGAGTTGGCCTATTTGCCCAATACCACGGTCCCCGTGACTGACGCCGACATCGCCAAGAAGATACTGCGTTTGATCGACACCCTCGACGAGCTTGACGACGTGAAGGCAGTTCATGCCAATCACGAAATTGATCCGTCATTGTTGGGTTGATGATTCTGTAGTCAATGAAGATCCCCGCCGCAAGCGGCGGGGTATTCAATCCCAAGAGAGTAAATAAAAGTTACTGAATCAGGAAAAATAATATACTTTAATATAGAGGTAAAATATGAACATAGGCATACTTTGGGATGTTGAAAATGTTAGACCGCCAAATGCGGAATTCATAGCTACGCTTTTGGAAGTTATAAAGCAAGCGGGCAGGGTTTCGTATGCCAAGGCTTTTGGCGATTGGAATAAAGAACAATTGAAGAATATTGCACATGCTTTTTATATAAGCAATTTTGAGCTTGTTCATATTCCATCTAGAAATGCAGATGGTAAAACCATCAAAGACAGCTCTGATATGTCTATTATTACGCATGGTGTAGAAGATATTTTTAAATATCCTCATGTGAATAAATTTGTTTTGGTGTCCGGTGATGCTGATTTCAGGCATTTATTGTTATCTCAGAAAAAATGGGGCAAAGAAACCTTGGTTATTTGCGATGTAAAAAATAACGCATCTGGGGATTTGTTAAAAATGGCTGATGATTTTAAGGATTATAGAGATATTCTAAGTAAAAATGATGGCGATGAAAATATGAAAGAGGAGATTGTTCCTCTGACAAAAGGGCAGGCTTTTGAGTTATTTAACGAAGCGATAAATATAATAAAAAAAGATAAAAAGATGGCTAATTTCGGCTATGTTAAACAAAAAATGCAATTGCTGAATTCTCAGTTTAATGAAAAAAGCTTAGGTTATAGTTCTTGGCAAAACTTTGTAGAAGAAGCTAAGGATAAAATGAATATTATTTTTGACAATGAAAGGCATGAATTTATTTCCAAAAAAGATATTATTCCAGAGGCGTTCAAAAATCTGTT
>JAITVQ010000097.1 GCA_031285745.1 Puniceicoccales bacterium
ATGGGCAAGGCACTCCGCAATCTGCGCGGAGTAGGCAAATTATCCGAGGACAACATGTCCGAAGCCCTGGCCGAGGTGCGCACCGCCCTGCTCTCCGCCGACGTCCACTTCAAGGTCGCCCGTGAATTCATCGACCGCGTCAAGGAGGCCTGCCTCGGGCAGGAAGTTCTCGCCAGCGTCAGCCCCGGCCAGATGGCCGTGAAAATCATTCACGACGAATTGGTCAAACTGCTCGGTGACGGCACCGCGGCACTGCCCCAGAAACGTCCGCTTCGCATCATGCTCGTCGGTTTGCATGGCTCGGGGAAAACCACCTCCGCCGCCAAACTGGCCCGTTACCTTGTCAAAAAAGAAGGCTGCGCCAAACCCGCCCTCATCGCCTGCGATATTTACCGCCCTGCCGCTATCGACCAGCTCGAAACCCTCGCCCAAGCCGAAGGATTCCTTTGCTACGCCGACCGCAACGAGCGCAATGTCCCCAAGCTGGGTGCCGAGGGGCTCGACTTTGCCCGGAAAAATTACGCCGACGCCATCATCTTCGATACCGCCGGGCGTCTGCAAATTGATGAAGACCTCATCAAGGAAATCAAGGACCTGCGGGAGAAAATCCAGCCCGACGAAGTTCTGCTCGTGGCAGACTCCGCCTTGGGCCAGGAAGCAGTCAATGTCGCCAAGCATTTCAACGAGGCCGTCTCCCTGACCGGGATCATCCTCACCAAGCTGGACGGTGATGCCCGGGGTGGCGCCGCGCTCTCCATGAAGGCCATCACCGGGGTTCCCATCAAATTCATGGGACATGGTGAAAAGGTGGCCGACTTCGATGTCTTTCACCCGGATCGCATGGCCCAGCGGATCCTCGGCATGGGTGACGTCGTTTCTCTGGTCGAAAAAGCCCAGGAAGTCGTCGATGAAAAAGAAGCCGCCCGCATCGCCGAGAAAATGCGCAAGGCCGACTTCAACCTCGAAGACTTCCTCTCCCAGATGCAGCAAATCAAAAAGATGGGTTCTCTCGGTGGCATGATGAAAATGATGCCGGGCATGAGCGGAATCAACATCGGGGACAAAGAGGAACGCATGATGAAGCGCACCGAGGCGATCATCCAGTCCATGACTCCCATGGAGCGGAAAAAACCGGAAATCCTCAACGGAAGCCGCCGCGCCCGCATCGCCCGGGGCTCGGGGACAGAGGTCAGCGAAGTCAACGCCCTCATTAAGCAATTCGACCAGATGCGCCAGTTCATGAAAATGCTCAAGGGCGGCAAGGGGAAGCAACTCATGCGCCAGCTTGGCGGGATAAGCGGCATGGGTGGCAAAGGCGGATTTCCGGGATTCTAAATATTAAGTAAAGATCCTCGTGGAGCAACTGGCACTCCGATGGAGTGCGGCGGCAGAGGTCGCTCCGCGACTAGCGATGCCGCTTTCTGATGCGCCGCAGAATACCGATTAACTCTCATCGTTCAGCCTCTTTTTCGCAACACACGCCCACGCCGAAGCGTCATTGAGACACAGGCTGCATCTGTAAAGGCACAAGGTCTCCGTCACGGGACAAAGTATAGACATTTCCTGCATATTTCGAGACAAGGACGACTTTCAGTCCAGTTGTATTTTTTGGATGAACATCGTTCTTGTCAGAGAAAATGACACATCCTGCGGAATACTCAGATCCTATTTCATCAATATTCCTGACATATTTGGCATCCAATGTGGCTAACTGTTCTTTTGTATAAAAAACCCCGAATTTCTCCACCAATTTGACAGAAATCCCACCCGAAATCCTTTTTACTTGGATGGAACTCAACCCCGAGTTCAAGGTTGTCAGATTATAGAAGTCATAAAATTCATCATAATCCGAACATTGGACATGACTACTCGTTGTACATCCGCTTGGGATTAACATAAGACAAAGCGCACCGACCATCCACGACGCACCTCTTAACAAGAGTGAAAATTCACCTCGGTGTTTGTTGGTAACATTCATTGCCATTTATTACTGTAGTGATTGTCCGTACTGAAAACCAACCCCTCAAACAAGACAACTGCAAGCATCAAGCTTCGCCACTCACCTCACCCTTTGCCGTGAGACGCTCTTGACCCAAAGTATTTCACAGGCGCCGTCTCCCGTATCCGTCCTGACCAGCGAAGACCTTGCGTTATACTTCGGGCCTTTCACGGAAACCAGGTATCCCTCAAGTGTCACCAGTTCGTGCCTCCGAATGGATAACAAGTCGCGCCTGATTTCAGCCGTGGAGGGAATGCAATGCGTATTCGATAGCGAAGAAAGAAATTCTTTTTTCGGGATCGGGTATCCATTGGGTAATTTGAAATCCAGAAACCGATAAAATTGGGAAAACTTGGCCTCATTGAATAATCGCAGCCTCCGAAAGACGCCCCCATCCCATTCCGATATCTATCGGAGACAAAACAGCTCCCCGGTCAAAACGGTAACGCGACCGGGACAACACCACGCCTGTGATCGAATAATTGGCCAGCGGAATAATTTGGTGCTCCTTGTATTCAAAGGGAACAGGCAGGTGTTCCTTATCCTGCCTGGGCTCGTCGGGAGCCGGACGCCCCGGCCAATCCGCCTTTGGTTCATGCCACCACCAAGCAACCAAGCCAAACACAAACAGGAAGATCGCACCTCGTTTTAGAATAACGCGGATTTTCTTGCGGTTGAATGTCAGGTTAAATTCCATTCTGAATCATACGATCTATTCTGCATTTTTCCCGGATTCCATATCATAGGGTACCATTTTTCCAGATGGATCGATCATTAGTAAATGACCGGACTCCTCTGAAAGAATTGATTCTAAACCCAAAGGAATGATCCTGGAAGAAGGAGGGCTCGCATACCAAAGTTCCCAGTTATTTTTTTCCGACCTCCATTTGGAACGATCCTCGGTCAGGGGAAATGGAGACTTAATAACAAGCTCTTGTTCTGATATTCGATATGTATCGGAACCCAAAGTATAGTTGTGCTTCAAATAATGAAATCCATCCTTTGTCCCCATGTAAACTACCCTGTTCACGGTTTCTGCTATATGATCTAAAATCTGTTGATTTAACTCTTCATGATTAACCGTCTTCACACTCGCACATCCGGCAAGGAACAAAAGCGCAAGGACGACGGTTGAAAAAATGTTTATCTTCATACGATATAAGCAACTTCATAGCATGTGTTTCCTATTCAAAATCAAGCATAACACCGGCTCCTGATTCAAATTATTTCCCTCCGTTTAAATGTTGCCAACATCGCGCATGCCCATTCCCTCCAAAAGCTTTTGCGCAAGCTAGCTCATGGCTGAGAAAAATATCGTCCTACTGGGAGCCACCGGCTCCATCGGAGAAAGTACATTGAAGGTTGCCCGCGGACATCCTGAACGGGTCAAGCTTGTCGGGATTGCTGCCAACAGCCGCTATGAGGAACTGGCGTCCATCGCCCGTGAATTTGGCGTAAAGGAGGTCGCCCTCTTCGACCGCAAGGCCGCCGCTGCTGCCCGAACATCCGGATTGTTTCCCGAGGGAACCCGTATTCACGAGGGCCCCGAGGGGCTGGTTCACCTCGCCACCTTGGATTCGGCCAATCTTGTTGTCATGGCCGTCGTCGGCACGCTGGGATTGCATCCCGCCTTGGCCGCCATTCGCGCCAAAAAGACCCTCGCGTTGGCCAGCAAGGAAATCCTCGTGCTGGCGGGAAAGTTCGTCATGGCCGAGGCAGTCCGCTTGCAGGTGCCCATCGTGCCCTTGGACAGCGAGCACAACGCCATCTTCCAATGCCTCCATGCAGAACCGCACCGGCATGTTGACCGGTTGATTCTGACCGCTTCCGGCGGACAATTCCGGGATGCCACCCTCGAACAGATGCGCCTTGTGACACCGGCTCAGGCGCTCAAGCATCCGAACTGGAACATGGGCCCCAAGATCACGGTGGATTCGTCCACCATGGCCAACAAGGGATTGGAGTTAATCGAAGCACGCTGGCTGTTTGACCTTCCGCAGGAACGCATCGACATTGTGGTCCATCCGCAAAGCATCATTCATTCCATGGTTCAATTCATTGATGGCTCCATCCTGGCCCAGCTCTCGCCGCCGTCCATGACGTTTGCCATCCAGCATTGCATCTTTTATCCTGACCGGGCTGTCGGCGTGGTGCCCACCCTCGATTTTTCCCAAGTAATGCGGCTCGATATTCGCCCGCCCAATTACGAAAAATTCCCCTGCCTGCAACTGGCTCGTAACGCATCCTCCACGGCCGGAATCGCCCCGGCTATCTTCAATGCCGCCAACGAAATCGCTGTCGCGGCTTTTCTTAAAGACAAAATCCCTTTCCTTGGAATTCCCTCCATCATAGAACAAACACTGGAATCCATCCCGGCCCGGGAACCTACGGACCTTGATGATGTGTTAGCTGCTGATGCCGAGGCGCGCATCAAAGCTACCGAATCCATCGGGGCCCTTGCACTTACCGCGTAACCCAATTTCACCGCCAACCTTTTTACTTTTTCACCTTGGACTCCATAACCAGCATATTTGAAGGCGCCTGGGGCGTTTTTTTGATCGCCGTCTTTTTTGGTGGCTCGATATTTGTTCACGAACTCGGACACTTCCTGGCCGCCCGTAAACGAGGGCTGAAGGTCGAACGATTCTCCATCGGATTCGGGCCGAAAATCTTTGGCTGGACCGGCAAGGACGGCGTGGACTACCGGGTTTCCCTGCTTCCTCTGGGCGGTTACGTCGCATTGCCCCAGATGGTGGACATGGAAGCCATCGAGGGCAAAAATGAGTCGGACGCCGAATCACTGCCGCCCATCTCCTATGCGGACAAGATGATCGTCGCCGTCATGGGTGCGGTCTTCAACGTGATCTTTGCCTTCTTTCTGGCCTGCGTGCTATGGGCGATCAAGATGCCCTCCACTGAGAGCAACATCACCACCACCATCGGGTCGGTGGAAAAGTCTTTCCTGGGTCAAACCAAGCTCAGTCCCGCGATGGAAGCTGGACTGAAACCGGGTGATAAAATTCTCACGGTGGACGGTGCCTCCGTCCTCGATTTCAAGGAAATCGTTGAAAAAATCGCGCTTGGATCAGGTCGGGACGCGGAAGGAAATCCACAGGTCACATTTTCCGTCAAACGGGGGAGTGAAACACTGGATATTGTCGCCAAGCCGGAACGCATTGAGCTTAACCCTGAAAGCGGAGACGCCATCCGCCGCATCGGAATCGGCCCCTCGATTGACATCATCATCGCCAAACCCGCACCAGGCTCTCCCGCTGAGAAAGCGGGACTGAAACAGGGTGACGAGATACTGGAAGTCAACGGGACTCCGGTCTATTCGCTCAATCACTTCAAGGACATCCTGGATGCGCAGGAGGTCAAAGAAGTAATGATCAAGGTCAAGAGCGGTGGTGAGAAACCGGAAGTCCGCACAGTGGCGCTTACGCCTGTACTCCGCACGGAACATGTCGAGTTGGCCAAAATCACCTTCAAGGAAAACAACAACGAATACAGCCTCCGTTTGGTACCTGTTCCTGACGATATCAGGACTGAGAACCCCAAGGCCGAAAGGCGGAATTTGATGATTTTCGATGTATTGCCGACCAAGTCATCTTATTCCGACATTCTCAAACCGGGCACCATCATCACCAGCGTGGACCAATCCTCGGGCATAGTCGCTGTGCGTAAGCCGCAAGACCTTGCCCAGGCCGTAACCGAAACCAAGGGCGAGAAGATCACCCTTTTCTACAAAAACGGCTCCAACGAACGCAGTGTTGCACTCCAAAACCTCAAGGCTGAGGTCGTCAAGCCAGCCAGCACTCCTTACATTGGCATCCGGAATGCCATCAAGGCTGAACTGATTCGGAAAACGCCGGTTGAACAATTCCAATACGCCTTTGGCATTACATTCTCCACGCTGCAAAAGCTCTTGGACCGCAAATCGGATGTTCAGCTCAACCACCTCATGGGGGTTATCTCGATGGCCAAAATCTATTACAGTACTGCCGACGACATCCGCCGTGTGATCTGGTTTACCATCATCATCAACATCAACCTGGCCATCCTGAATCTCATGCCGGTTCCTGTGCTGGATGGCGGGCATATGTTAATGGCCACCATCCAGAAAATCCTCGGACGCCAGATTCCCATCAAGATAATCGCCGGCATCCAATACTTTTTCGTCGTATTGCTGCTCTCGCTTATGGCCTATGTCATCTTCAACGACGTCAAGCGATGCAGCGGGGATAACGTGCTCCAGATTCAAAACGAGATCGAGCGACGTTATGTCAACAAGGACGTGGTGTTTGATAGTGAACCAAAATAGAGGAAGACGCGTTCTTCGCAGCGGCGGATGCGATATATCCGGAATTGGATTTCTGCCTTCCGCAATCAACCTGCTTTCAGTTCTTTTGTTCCTCTCCCTAATGGGATGTTCCTCCACTCCACCGGCCACACCACCGAAGGCAAAACAGGAATCCGTTGTGTTGCTGCATGGTTTGTGTCGCAGCTCCGGCTCCATGCTTGCCATGCAAAAGGCGTTGGAGGCGGAAGGCTATCATGTCCTCAACATTGACTACCCGTCACGGCAAACAACCGTCGAGGAATTGAGTGAAAGCATTGTCGGGAAAGCCCTGCGGGATTGCCGCGAAACCGGAACCAGGGAAATCCATTTCGTCACGCACTCCATGGGAGGAATTCTCGTCAGGCAATATGACAAAAACCACCCCGGCGAAATCACCGGCAGAGTCATCATGCTGGGGCCACCCAATCAGGGAAGTGAAGTTGTCGATGCCCTTGGTTCGTGGAAACTCTTTTCCTTGATCAATGGCCCCGCCGGGAAGCAACTCGGCACCAATCCCGATTCCATTCCCAATACCCTCGGGTCAACCAAGCTCACGGTCGGAATCATTGCCGGAACCTGTACCATCAACTGGATAAACAGCTTTGTCATGATCCCGGGGCCGGATGACGGCAAAGTCTCGGTAGAGCGAACCAAGCTCGACGGGATGACAGACCATCTCGTCATGCCAGTCTCGCACCCCTTTATGATGAAAAACAAAGACGTTATCCGACAAACGATTACCTTTCTGGAAACCGGTCATTTTGACCATAAAAACTGATACTGTCGGTTTCTTTTTTTTCTTATTCCTTATTTTACAAAATTCGGCACCCTGTCACGCCCAGTCCAAAATAGCTTTTCGCGCTCCCTCAGCCATGTCCCAGTCCTCAGCTAATGCCACCAATTACTGCCTCTCACGTTATCGCTCATTCCGGCGAATCACTACCGAGGTAAAGGTCGGCAATGTCGGCATCGGTGCCGACAACCCGATTCGCATCCAGTCGATGACCACATCCGACACCCAAGATGTCGATGCCACGGTGCGCCAATGTATCAATCTCGCCGAGGTTGGCTGCGAAATCATCCGCATTACCGCACCCAATAAACCCGCTGCGGCTGCGCTCAAGGAAATCAGCAAAAAATTCCGGGCTGCCGGATTCACCCAGCCCTTGGTTGCCGACATCCATTTTCTACCCGCCGCCGCCATGGAAGCCGTGGAGCACGTCGAAAAAGTCCGGATCAACCCCGGCAACTATGCCGACAAAAAGAAATTTGCCGAACACGAATATACCGACGCCGAATACAACGAGGAAATCCAGCGCATCCACGACGCGGTTTCCCCGCTCGTCAAACGGGCCAAGGAACTCGGTCGCGCCCTCCGCATCGGGACCAACCATGGTTCCCTCTCCGACCGCCTGATGAACCGTTATGGGGACTCCCCCTTGGGCATGGTCGAATCAGCCCTGGAATTTATCCGCATCTGCGAAAGCCACAACTTTAAGGACATCGTCCTTTCGATGAAGTCCTCCAATCCCAAGGTGATGATCGAGGCCTATCGTCTGGCAGTCGTGAAAATGGCGGAGGAAAACATGCACTATCCGCTTCACCTTGGTGTCACCGAGGCAGGCGAAGGCGAAGACGCCCGGATCAAGTCCTCCATCGGGATCGGCACCTTGCTGCAGGACGGGC
>JAITVQ010000222.1 GCA_031285745.1 Puniceicoccales bacterium
GTCGGATTTACCCAGGCGGCCACGGAGTACACCGAATAAATGTGGCATTGCATAGTCTGTTATGCCCTCCTCTTTTTCGCCTGTCTCATAAGAAAAAAGCCCTAAAACTCCTCCTGAGTTTTAAACAAAGACGCTTATCTTTGAAATAGGTCTGATAACAAAAACTTATGTAACGGAGCCTTGTTTGACATGCTCGTTTTTAAACACAACCTCGACACGTCCCTGTGAAAACTCGTAGGGCATATTCTTTGTTAAGAACGCGTGTTTAAAACCACTTATGTGAGATAAAAGCATTGCAATCTTATCCGGGAAGGTGTCTAACGGAAGTACCACTTTCACGCCCGGGTTCACCTTTTCTGGCCACCCGGTTAAAATAGGTTCAGCACTTTTCCCATGCGTTTTTTCTCCTTGTTTTTTGTTTTCCTGCTGACTCCCTCGCTGCTTTTGGCGGAGGGAGCCGCGAAAGCGCCAAGCTTGGAGACCACTCCGCTGAAACTTCCGGTTACCAATGCCATTTTGACCAGTTGGATTGTCGCCATAATATTTCTGGTCTGTTTCCGTCTCCTGGTCGGCAAGGCCAAGGTAATTCCCAACCGAGCTCAGGCGGTTGTGGAAACAATCGTGGTCAGTTTACGCGATTTGTTTGAACCGATTGTCGGGAAGAAGGCCATGCCGTGGACCTTCCCGGTGCTTATCACACTTTTCTTTTTCATCCTTATCCAGAATTGGACAGGCTTGCTTCCCGGCGTCGGCACCGTGGGGTGGGGCGAGGGGACCAGTTTCTTCAGCACCCATGTGGAAACTCCGCTGGTGCGGCCCCCGACGTCTGATTTCAACGGGACCATCGCGCTGGCATTATTCTCCTTTGGCGCCTGGCTCATCCTCGTCCTCAAATATGCTGGTCCGAAGGCGCTCATCCATGAGTGGTTCGGCAACAAATCTGACCGCAAGGAACTGCCTGCCGCCCTTTATTGGTCTTTTTCCATTATCTTCCTTTGTGTCGGCGTCATCGAGGTCGTCTCTGTTCTCATCCGCCCGGTGACGTTGTCGGTTCGTCTCTTCGGCAATGTCTTTGGCGGCGAAAGCCTCCTGCATGCGACCAGCTATGCGGTGCCCTTCTACTTTCTCGAGTTGCTGGTCGGCTTTGTCCAGGCGCTCGTCTTCACCCTGCTCTCCGCCGTCTACGTCGGGCTCATCTGCAACCATGGCGATGAGGGCGAGGAGCATGCCCACTAATCACTTTTCCCTGCTGCGACACGAAACTGACGCCACGGCCTGATTTCGCGCAGCGGAGAATACCACCAAAAACCAACTAAAACCAAATCAACACTATGTTCCTCGCAGAAGTCGCCGTTAACGCGGTGGAAGTCGCCAAAGCTAATCAGGAAGGCATGGTCGCCCTTGCCAAGGGTATCGGTGCCGCCGCTGCCGCGCTTGGCGTGGGTTACATCGGCAACAAGGCCTCGGAAGGCGTTTCCCGCAATCCGGCTGCCGCCACCAAAATCCTCGTCCAGTCCATCCTTGCGATGGCGTTGGCCGAAGGTCTTGGTCTGTTGTCGATTCTCATGATCAGCTAACCTGGACGGAAGGGGCGGTGCCAGGTCGGCATCGTCCCTTTCTCCCCTCTTGTTTTACAAATTTTTTTGCCATGCTTTTTCCGTCCAATCTTGTCATTGCCTCCGCCGAAGCGGGAGGAACCATTGAGCGTTTCGGCATCGAGCCTGTCTATATCGCGTGGCAGTTTGCCAGCTTCGCCATCCTTGCCGTCGTCCTCTACTATTTTGGAATCAAGCCGATCCTGGCCACCATGGATTCGCGCAACAACAAGATCGAGGAAGGGCTCCGCTTTTCCGACGAGATGAAGGACAAGCTCGCCGAGGCCGACAAGCAATACGAAGCCCGGCTTGTGGCTGCTTCCGACGAGGCTGCCAAGATGGCCCGCGAGGCGCACGACCGTGCCAAGGTCTTTGAGGAAAAAGCCTCCCAGGAGGCCATCGCGAAAGCCAATGACATCCTGCGCCGCGCCGAGGACCAGTTGGAGCGCGACCGTGCCCAGATGCTTGCCCAACTCCGCGCCGAGGTGGCCCGCCTGGTCGTCGAGACCACCGGCAAGGTGCTCTCTCGCGAACTCTCCGCAGACGAGAAATCCCGCTTTAACGATTCCGCCACCCGGGAAATCGCCTCGAAAAACTAATCCGCCGTTACCCGTTTTCCATGAGTGCCAACTCAACAGTCCTTCACGCCGAAGCCCGTCGTCTGGTCGCCATTTCCCTGGAAAACGGCGTTGTCTCGACAGAGCGGGTTCGCGCCGCGCTCGACGTGCTGGTCAAGACTCGCAAGCCTGCCAAATTGCGCCCGCTCCTCAAGGCCTACTACATCGCCATCCGCCGTGAGATCGCCCGGAGCGAGGCCCGTATCGAATACGCGGGAAAAATCTCCGAGGAAGCTCCCGCGCTGCTGGCGTCCCATTTTACCAAGGTATACGGGCGTCCCATTGCTCCGGTGCCGTCGGAAAATCCCGCGCTTATCGCCGGGGTGCGCGTCCGCGTCGGCGACGACGTTTACGACGCCTCTGCGCGTGGCACCCTCGAACGCCTTGCGTCTCACTTGAGTTAGTCCCGTCTATATTTTCTCCGACTTTACTGATGATTTCTTTTTCCAAACAAATTTCGCAAAGCATCGCTGCTTCCAGCTTGGTTGTTGCGTCCCTATTGATGGTCGGCTGCTCCACTACCAACGACCGTACCAAAGGCAAATCCGACATCTGTCCGGTGCATCATGTCCAAATGGAAAAGGAAACTTACAAGCTGGGTCGTAAGAATCCCACGCCTGAATCCTTGGAGCAATGGTCTGCTGCCCAAAAAATAGCCGCCCAGCAATTCCCGTATCCCGGCTCACAGGCGGAACCGCTTTCTGGCCCCAACATCCCTTGGGATTACGAAACCCTCTACCGTTGTCCGCAATGTGCCGCTGCCTACCAAAAATGGGCGGAAGAAAACCCTCAGGAAAAGTTTAGTTCCAAGCGATCTTCCCGCAACTAACGACCCTGACTCGCTCCACTTTAAACCTTAACTCTTTAATTTACCAACACCATGTCCTCTGTCCTCGACCAGATTCAGGCTGAAATTGCCAAACTCGACACCAGCGCCACCAAGACCAACGTCGGAACCATCCTGACGCTGGCCGACGGTGTGGCCACCATCGACGGCCTTTCCGGCGCGATGATGAATGAGATGATCGAATTCCCCGGCAATCTCTACGGCATCGTGCTCAACCTCGCGGAAGATAATGTCGGATGCGTTGTCATGGGTGACATCTCCAACCTCAAGGAAGGGATGGAAGTCAAAACCACCGGACGCCTCCTCAGTGTCCCCGTGGGCAAGCCCCTGCTCAGCCGGGTTGTTGATGCGCTTGGGCAGCCGGTCGATGGCAAGGGCCCCATCGACTCCCAGGAATATTATCCGGTCGAGCGCATTGCTCCCGGGATCATCGCCCGCAAGTCTGTCGACCAGCCGGTGCAGACGGGTATCATGGCCATTGACGCCATGATTCCCATTGGCCGGGGCCAGCGTGAACTTATCATCGGCGACCGTGCCACCGGCAAGACCACCATTGCCATCGACACCATCATCAACCAGTCGAATATCAACAAAGTGGGCCGGGCCAGTGGTGATCCCAACTTCCGTCCCATCTATTCCATCTATGTCGCAGTCGGGCAGAAACAATCGTCCATCGCCCGTACCATCAGCACTCTCGAAAAAGCCGGCGCGATGGAGGACTGCATTATCGTGGTTGCTCCTGCGGCGGACAATGCCTGTAACCAATACATCGCCCCGTTCTCCGGTGCGGCCATTGGCGAATGGTTCATGGAAAATGGAATGGATGCACTCATCATCTACGATGACCTTTCCAAGCACGCCGTCGCCTACCGCCAGATTGCACTCGTCCTCAAGCGTCCTTCCGGTCGCGAAGCTTATCCCGGTGACGTCTTCTATCTGCACTCCCGCCTGCTGGAACGCGCGGCTCGCCTCGACGGCAAAGGATCGCTGACTGCGCTCCCCATTATCGAGACCCAGGCTGGCGACGTATCCGCTTACATTCCAACCAACGTAATCTCCATTACTGACGGACAAATCTTTCTGCAAACCGACCTCTTTAACCAAGGGGTTCGTCCTGCCGTATCCGTCGGTATCTCGGTTTCGCGTGTCGGCTCTGCCGCCCAGATCAAGCCACTGAAACAGGTTGCCGGGAAGGTGAAGGGTGAGCTGGCCCAGTATCGTGAACTCGCGGCGTTTGCCCAGTTCGGCTCCGACCTTGACCCGCAGACCAAGGCCATCCTCGACAAGGGAGACCGCTTCGTGGAACTCTTCAAGCAACCGGCCTATTCCCCGAAACCGGTCGAGGTACAGGTGGCCCTCATTTGGTCCATGCAGAACGGCGTCTTTGCGGACATCCCTGTCAAGCAGGTCACGGATGCATCGGCCAGTCTGGAGCAATTCCTCACCACCACGCAGACTGACTTGCTGGCCACCCTTGCATCGGGTGTAAAAATCGACGACCCGATTGCAGCTAAACTCAAGGAAGCCACCGCAGGATGGAAACGCAGCTTCAAAAGCGAATAAAAACTGTAACCGCTTAAAAACGATATGAAGACGCACAAAAAGTTCATTGTAGGAGCAATTCTATTGCTGGCTCTTTTTGTGCCTTTGACGTTTATTGCCTGCTGTAGTGCCCCTGGCTCATCGGTTTTGATTATAATTCAAGATGACGATTCCGGGAAATTTCTTTCAGGAATCCGTGTGAGTCAGGAAAAACCTATGACTTTTTTCGAAAAGACCTTTAATCCGGTAGGAGCTACCTATTTCTCTCATAGCGTGGCAGCGGAAAAGAGCACTGACCAAAAAGGGGAGGTAGAGTTTGGGCGCTTCTCGCTTGAGGACCACTACAAGATATATTCTGATAACAAAACTAATTTGCGTATTACGTTCGACGGAAAGTCTTTTGTTGCGAAGCCGGATATGGTGCAAGTGCGCGAAGGTTTTCAAAGATATTATCAAGGAACTGGGCAGACACCTTCCGAGGACGACTGGCTTACTTGGGTCGACGACCCGGAATTGCGCCAGAGTTACACCATTTTTTACAAGGCAGCATCGGGATGGGAGATAAGTTCTCCCTATGTCCTGCGAGTCAAGGAGTGCCACTAAGTCTCCTATAATAACAGAAAAACAGAACTTTCTCTAAATGGCTAAAGGCTTACGCGAGATCAACAGCCGGATAAAATCGGTCAAGAGCACCGCCCAGATCACCCGGGCGATGCAGCTGGTCGCTTCCTCAAAGATGAAGCGCGCCCAGGAGGCTGCCCTTGCCGGACGTGACTACGAGTTCCTGTTGGCGGACATTCTCGATAGCGCCCTTGATAACTTGGGCGAGGAATACAGCCATCCCTTGGTTCAACCCCGCGAGGTCAAGACTAGGGGGATACTGCTGGTCACCACCGACAAGGGCTTGTGCGGCGCACTCAATGCCAACCTCTTTCGCCTTCTCAACGACATTCCCCGGAATGCCAAATTCGTGGCCGTTGGTCGCAGGGGGGCGCAGCATATCGCCCGGACCGGGCGGACGCTCATGGCGGAGTTTACCATTTCCGACCGGGTGAATTTCTCGGAAGTGCGCGCTCCCGGTGAATATCTCATCAAGCAGTTTCTGGATGGCACTGTCGATACGGTCGAGATTATGTATTCACATTTCAAGAACACGCTCATCCAGATTCCCATGATCATGCCGCTCCTGCCGATCGGCGATCTCGACAAGGTCATGGACCAGACGTTGAAGCGGCTCGGATATGACGCACTCCCTGAGCGCGAAGATAAACGCGAAATGCTTTTTGAGCCCAATGCCGGCGAAATCCTCGCCCAGCTTCCGGCCATGTACTTCAAGCATTCTCTCTACCACGCCATCCTTGAGGCCAAGGCATCGGAACAGTCGGCGCGCATGGTGGCCATGAAGGCCGCCACAGACAACGCCACCAAAATCACCGAAAGCCTCACCCTCGAATACAACAAGGCCCGCCAGGCGGCCATTACCAACGAAATCAACGAAATCAGCGCCTCTACGCTGGCCAGGTAATCGGAATCACCTCTCCCTAAAAAAACTTTAACACCAAAACGCTCTCTACCATGTCCGACACCAATACCGGAACAATCACCCAGGTCCTCGGCGCCGTTGTCGACGTCAAATTTGACGAGGCCAAAATCCCCGGCATCTACAATGCCCTTGTTGTTGATTTCGAGGCGGGCGGTAAACCGCAACATCTTACCCTCGAGGTTCAGCAACACTTGGGGGATGGGCTGGTCCGTACTATCGCCATGTCGGCCACCGAGGGTTTGGTGCGCGGGCATCCGGTGGTGGACACCGGCGACGTTATCAGCGTCCCAGTGGGCGAGGGAGTCCTCGGCCGCATCTTCAACGTCACGGGGGACGCCGTTGACGAAAGAGGCCCTGTTACTTTCGACAAAAAATATCCTATCCATCGCCAGCCACCTGCGCTGGTTGAACAATCTACCTCGGCGGAAATTCTCGAAACCGGCATCAAGGTTATCGACCTTATCTGTCCCTTCGTCAAGGGAGGCAAGGTTGGCGCATTCGGTGGAGCCGGAGTCGGCAAGACCGTCGTCATCATGGAACTCATCAACAACATCGCCAAGGCGCACGGAGGGTACTCCGTCTTTGCAGGTGTGGGTGAGCGCTCACGCGAAGGCAACGACCTCTATCACGAAATGTCCGAGTCCAAGGTCATCAACCAGGAAGACATTTCCAAATCCAAGGTTGCCCTGGTCTATGGCCAGATGAACGAACCGCCGGGTGCCCGTATGCGTGTTGCCCTCACCGGCCTGGCGGTAGCCGAATATTTCCGCGACGAAAAACACCAGGACGTTCTTCTCTTTATCGACAACATCTTTCGTTTCTCGCAGGCGGGCTCTGAAGTGTCCGCGTTGCTTGGTCGTGCGCCATCGGCGGTCGGCTACCAGCCGACGCTTGCTGCGGAAATGGGCAACCTTCAGGAACGAATCACGTCTACCAAAAAAGGATCCATCACTTCCTTCCAGGCGGTTTATGTTCCTGCGGACGACCTCACTGACCCGGCTCCGGCTAACACGTTTGCGCACTTGGACTCTACCGTCGTGCTGGAACGCCGCATCTCCGAGTTGGGCATCTATCCTGCGGTCGATCCACTGGCGTCCACCTCGGCGGCTCTTACGGCGGACATTGTCGGCGTCGATCACTTCCGGGTCGCCCGCGGCGTCCAGCAAGTGCTTCAACGCTACAAGGACTTGCAGGACATCATCGCCATCCTTGGTCTGGACGAACTCTCCGCCGAGGACAAACTCACCGTTTTCCGCGCCCGCAAAATTCAGAAATACCTCTCGCAACCCTTCCACGTTGCCGAGGTCTTCACAGGAACTGCCGGAAAATACGTCTCCATCAAGGACACCATCCGCGGCTTCGACATGATCCTCAAGGGCGAACTCGATCACGTTAACGAAAACGACTTCTACATGAAGGGGGCAATCGAGGACGTGATTGGAGAAAATAAGAAATAAGAAATGTGAAATCAGAAATAACGGTCTCTCCTTCACTAGCATCTTAATTTCTTATTTCTCATTTCTACTTTCTAATTTTAGAACCCATGTCTCTTACCATCGAAATCGTCACTCCCGAGCGCAAGGCTTTCTCCGGTCCGGCGGACAGTGTTATTGTTCCCACCGCCGAGGGGCAGATTGATGTCTTACCAGGGCACATCCCGCTTACGGCCATTGTCGAGCCCGGGGAAATCATTGTCGTCAACGGTACAGCTACTGAAAAACTGGTCGTAGACAAAGGCTTCGTCCGTGTCTTGGGCGACACGGTTTCCATTCTGACCGAGGCCGCTATTGACGAAAACAAGATTGATCTTGATGCCGTGGCCGAAGCGGAAAAACGTGCCGAGGCTGCCCTTAACGAAGCCCGTACGCACAAGGATATTGATCCTGCCGAAATCGAGAAAATGGAGCAAATCCTTCGCTTTGCCGCTGTCCAAAAACTCATCAAACGTCCGGGCGGCCGGAACTAATCACAGGCTTGATAGAAGATAGTCCGCCGATGCGGAAGAGAGCGAAAATATTGCTGGCATAATTCTCCTTACGAAAAGATTTCACGCGGAGTCATGGAAGAAGGAGTGTTTAGATTTTGAAATACTCCCTTCCTCCGCAACTCCGCGTGAGTTTTCTGACGTCTCAACGCGTCTCAGTGCTTATTCGACCAACGCGTAGTTCACAGCTAACTGAACCTGCCAAGCATCGCCGTGATTCCCGTCATTATGCCGGTTGTATCCGTAGAGAACTTCAGCTCCGACCCAGAAATCCCGGGTGGGCTGCCAGACAAGATTGGCCGAGGCATAAACTGATCGATGGAAGGCGTCGCCTGCCTGCCCGCTCTCATTGTCGATATTCAGATATCCGCCGGTGAGGGAGGAGCGGAACTGGTCATTCCAGTGATGGGTATAAGTCAGGTAGGCACCGAGTGTCTCAAGCGGACGAAGATCACCCCCTGATGTAAGTGCGGCGTCGGTATTATGTCCGCTGGCATCCTGGAAATAACGCCCGATGCCATAGCCGTAGGCGAGCTGGGCTCCGATCCGGTCCTTTTCGAAAACCGTCATGCCTCCGGTCAGGCTAAGGCCACCCCCGAAAACGCTCTGTCCATTGTCATCACCGTCGCGATAGCTGATATCGCGGGCCAGTCCGGCCAATTGGACGTGCCAGCGGGGTGATTCATAACGCCAGCGGGCGGTAAAGTCCGGCATGCGATTCTTGGAATCCGCCCCAGCGCCTGCTCCGGTAAGATCAACCTCGGAGTCCGGCTGCTCAATGGCGAAAGCCATGTGCATGTTGTCGTCGCCAGACTTCATGAGCGGGACAATATACCGTATCTGGACTTGGCGCACATATGCGGCGGAATTGGGTCCTTGATAGTCGATGATGTCCGGCCAGATATCGTCGTCGGTGAATGTCGTGCTGGCTTGTCCTGCGAGCAGGTTGCCTAACTGGGCGTAGAACTGGCGGAAGTGGTAGCTGAAGTAATCATTACTCGAACCGTAAAAGTCGTTTTCATAATAAATCCGCAACGCACCCAGTTCGGTATTACGGCGTAACTCGAAGTCGATGCGGGAAGCCTTGCCGTGGAAACTGACATTTTCACCACTGCCGTAGTTCGCTTCGCCTTTCACAGGAATTCCCGACGGAACCATTTCGGTATTGTCGGCCATTTCCTTGTTATTGACGTTAAGGTTTACCCGGACGTAGCCACCAAGTTTGAAGTAGGTATCAGTGCCGAACAAACGCATGAACCCCTTGAACTGGGGATCGATGGGTGCATTGTCGGGACGAGACGAAGACACCAGACGTCCGGTAGTGTCCGGGCGGTTGGGCATTGGCGTTGCGGGCAAGCCTTGTTCACCTGCACTGGGAGCCGGTCCCCATGACTTTGAATCGGAAACCTGTACGGATGATGACGGGACTGGCGCGGGAGTTCCCCTCGCTGATGCTGCCCCGGCATTATTATCGCTCGCTTTATTCTCCGCGCCGGAGGCTGGTGCGGTGCCTTGTTTTTCTTTTTCCAGTGAGTTTACCTTGTTATGCAATTCGTCGATGGTCTTTTGCATGGCCTCCAGACGATCGATCAATGCCTGTTTGTCAGGCGTCGAGTCTTGTGCTTGGGCAACGGCGCCCCCCAGTAAAAATACCAGGGAGGAGGCCATTGCCAGTTGATGCTTGGAAAGTCTCATGATCAGAGAGTTTCGGGATAAACGGTTTAGTATTCCTTGAAATACTGCTGGAGCGCTTGCAGATCACTGGTCTTGGTCAGTCCCAGCATGAGCAATATGCGCGCTTTTTGCGGATTGAGTTCCATGCCGGTGATGAAACCGAGCTTGTCATCATTCACTTCAACATTGCGATCAACGATGCCGCTGCCGACACGGGAAGTGCGGACAATGACGACACCTTTTGCGGCTGCCCGCTTGAGAGCGGCAAGGGCGGCAT
>JAITVQ010000244.1 GCA_031285745.1 Puniceicoccales bacterium
GATGATGAATATCAGGCGTCACACGGAAGACGCATCATTGAGGATGCCATCAAGCATGAGGGACTGGCTTTCCTCTGCTGGCGTGAAGTTCCCGTTGATCCGTCCTGCCTTGGGAAAAAGGCGGAACTCACCCGTCCCTTGATCCTGCAGGCTATTCTGGCCCGCAAAAGTTCCATTGAAGAACAAATCGACGACGACGAGTTTGAGCGGCGCTGCTTCTTGGCCATGAAGTGCGCTGAAAATCGTGCTGTTGTGGAAAATGTCACCCACTTCTACATCTGCTCCTTTTCCTCGCGCACGATCACCTACAAAGGTCTGCTCAATGCGCCGCAGGTCCGGCGTGTTTTTCTCGACCTGAAGAATCCTGATTTCGAATCAGCCTTTGCCATCTTCCACCAGCGTTTTGCGACCAACACCACGCCCGACTGGACCAAGGCGCATCCTTTCCGCTGCATCGCCCATAACGGCGAGATAAATACCATTCGTGGCAATCGCAATATGATGCGTGCCCGGGAAATGTCTGATGTGAGCGGACTGTGGGGCGACCGGTTTGCCGAACTGCGCCCCATTGTGCAGCCCGATATGTCGGACTCGGCCAGTTTTGATAATGTCTTCCAGTTGCTCACCGTTTCCGGACGCGAGGGAACCATTGCTGCATCGATGATGGTGCCGCTGGCTTGGGAAAATGATACCCAGTTGCCCGAGGCTGTTCGTAATTTCTATCACTACCAGTCACTGGTCATGGAGCCTTGGGATGGCCCGGCTGCGATTATTTTCACAGACGGACGCTATCTGGGAGCGACCCTTGACCGCAATGGGCTCCGTCCGCTTCGCTACAAAATCTTCGAGGATGGTCATATCGTTGCAGCTTCCGAGGCGGGATTGATTGCCGAGTGGGGGTCACCGGTTATCAAGACCGGCCGACTTGGACCGGGCGTCATGCTGGCCATTGATCTCAAGGAGCAGCGTTTTCTTGAGGACGAGGAGGTCAAAGACATGCTGGCTCGTCGTCGTGATTATGGCGCGTTTATCCGCGATTCCATTTTCGACCTGCATAAGTTGTCTGTTGCGAAAAGCCCAGAGGAAAAACCAGATCCCCGGGAACTGGCAGTGCAGCAGTTGGTTTTCGGCTACGACCTGGAAGAGCGCGACCTGGTTCTTGCGCCGATGGCGGCAACAGGGCAGGAGGGCATTGGCTCCATGGGTGATGATACGCCATTGGCAGTGTTTTCCCGGCGGCCCCGGCTTCTTTATTCCTACTTCAAGCAACTTTTCGCCCAGGTGACCAACCCTCCCATTGATCCGATTCGCGAAAGTCTGGTCATGTCGCTGACCAATTTTATCGGCGGACGCATCGGCATTTATGAGACCATGGCCGACAAGCGTGTTTTTCTTCAGGTGGACGCTCCGGTGTTATTGGAATCCGAGTTCACAGAGATTATGGAGGGGTCTCACTTCGAGGGAAAAATTCTCCGGCTCGATGCCACCTTTGCCGTCAGTGATGGAACCATGGGCCTGGAAAATGCCATCAAGGACATGGCGGAAAAGGCGGTTGATGCCGTGCAGAGCCAGGGGGTTCGCGTTATTGTCATTTCTGATCGCGGGGTTTCCCGCAAGCGGGCCCCTGTTCCGATGCTTCTGGCGAGCGGGGGCGTTCATCAGGCTCTCATCCGGGTCGGGCTGCGTCTGCGCTGTGGAATTGTGCTGGAAACCGGGGAGGCTCGTGATGTTCACCAGATTGCCTGTCTTCTCAGCTACGGGGCAACCGCCGTGTATCCGTATCTTGCATACCAAGTCATCCATGATCTTAAGGCCGAGGGGAAGGTCGATGATGCGGTTTCCCTGGAAAAAGCCTATGCCAATTATCGCAAGGCTACGGGGAAGGGACTTTTGAAAATCATGTCCAAGATGGGCATCAGTTCGCTTTCCAGCTACCAGGGCGCCCAGGTCTTTGAAGCGCTTGGCATCGGGGAGGATGTTATCGAGGATTGTTTCACCAATACGCCTTCGCCCATTGGAGGCATCGGCTATGCGGAAATCACGGTGGAAACGCTGCGCCGGCACGAGCGCGCGTTTGCTGCCGATGACAATGCAACACCTTCCCTCGATAACGAGGGATATTATCTCGTTAACAAGAAAAACGAGAATGCCGAATTCCATGGCTGGAATCCCAAGGTTGTCGGGGCCATGAACAAGATCATCCGGGGCAATGGTACCACCGCTTCCTTTGAGGATTGGAAGACTGCCGCAAACGAGCACGCCCCGTCCACCATCAAGGATCTTTTGCGGTTCAACTATACCGGAAAAGAAATTCCGCTTGAGGAGGTTGAACCCATTGAATCCATCCGTCGCCGGTTTACCACGGCAGGCATGTCGCTCGGTGCCATTTCTCCCGAGGCGCACGAGTGTCTGGCCATCGCGATGAATCGGATCGGCGGCAAGTCCAACTCCGGCGAAGGGGGTGAAGATCCTCGCCGTTACATCCCGTTGGAGAACGGCGACAATGCCAATTCTGCCATCAAGCAGGTTGCCTCCGGCCGTTTCGGCGTCACTGCCGAGTATCTTGCCTCGGCGCAGGAGATCGAGATCAAGATCGCGCAGGGAGCCAAGCCTGGCGAGGGGGGGCAACTTCCTGCCCACAAGGTTTCCGATCTCATTGCCCGGCTTCGTTACAGTGTTCCCGGGGTTACACTCATTTCTCCGCCACCTCACCACGATATTTATTCCATTGAGGATTTGGCCCAACTCATCTTTGACCTCAAGAGCGTCAATCCGCGCGCCAAGATTTGCGTGAAGTTGGTTTCCTGTTCCGGGGTGGGCACCGTTGCTGCAGGGGTGGCGAAGGCCTTTGCGGATGTGATCCTGATTTCCGGGCACGATGGCGGGACTGGTGCCGCGCCGCTCTCTTCGGTCAAGAATGCCGGCTCTGCCTGGGAGATCGGTCTCGCCGAGGCGCATCAGGTTTTGATGATGAATGATCTGCGCGGGCATGTTACCTTGCGTACTGACGGGGGCATGAAGACCGGGCGCGATATCGCCATTGCCGCCCTCCTGGGCGCCGAGGAATTCAACTTTGGCACGGCTGCGCTTATTGCTGCCGGGTGTGCCATGTTCCGTGTCTGCCATCTCAACACTTGTCCGGTGGGCGTGGCCACACAGCGTGAAGATCTTCGGACCAAGTTTCGGGGCAAACCGGAAAATCTCATCAACTTTTTCAATGCGGTTGCCGAGGATGTTCGCCGAATTTTGGCGAAGCTCGGCTATCGCTCCATGGATGAAATTATTGGGCGCACCGATCTTTTGCAGATCGTCACGGATGCCGACAATCCCAAGACGCAAACGCTCAAGCTGGACGGATTGCTTTTCGATCCTGACCCAGCCGAGGATGCCTCACGCATTCACACCCGGGAGCGCAATGATTCGCCAGGGCATGAACAATCCGTCGACGATATCATTCTCCAGGTTGCGCGAAACACCATTGTCCAAAAGGCGCATCCCTTCAAGGCCACCTACAAGGTTCGCAATATCCATCGAAATATCGGAACACGTCTTGCCGGAGAAATCGCCTACATTCACGGTAATCGCGGGCTACCGCCCGGTTTGCTTGATCTGCACTTTGTCGGAAGCGCCGGACAAAGCTTCGGGACTTTCTGTGTCCAGGGCATGCGCCTCCGTCTTACCGGAGAGGCCAACGATTATGTCGGCAAAGGGATGACGGCGGGAGAAATTATTATTCGGCCCGGTGCCGAAGCTGATTTTGCCTGGAATGAGAACATCATCATGGGCAATACCTGCCTTTATGGTGCCACGGGCGGGCAGCTCTTCGCGGCCGGACGCACGGGTGAGCGTTTTGCCGTTCGCAACAGCGGCGCGGTCGCGGTGGTGGATGGAGTGGGCGATCATGGTTGCGAATACATGACCGGAGGCGTGGTTGTCGTGCTTGGTCCCACCGGGCGTAATTTTGCGGCAGGCATGTCGGGTGGGCTGGCATTCATTTACGATGCCGACGGCACGTTTGAGTCTCGGTATAACCCGGAGATGGTTGGTCTGGAGCGACTGGATAATAGCGCGGAAATCGACTCCCTGAAGATGCTGATCCAAAAGCACGCCGAGCTAACCGAAAGTCCGCATGCTGTCGGGATATTGGCCAACTGGGAGCGAACCGTGCATCGCTTCTGGCGGGTTGTTTCGCACCCTGCCGAAGGTTCGGTGAACAAGGCGGTGTTTGATTATCAAGCCATCGCTACGGGAGCCTGACTTTCCAGCACTTCCGCTGTCCTGTTAACCCTCTCGGGGTTTTGTGCCTTTCGAGAGGGTTTTTCTTACTTTGCCAGTACCCCAATCTCAGCGACGGTTATACCTTCTCGGTTTCCGAGGATTTTATTTGCCTTGAAATGAAGGTAGCGGGCCTGGACGGGTTGGTCGAAGCGAACAACCTGCTCAATGGGGTTGTTCTCGATGTTGTCGAATCGTCCCGCCTTGGTGGGTTTGTCTGCATTTCCGACCTTGGAATTGTCGGAAGCATAAACTTCGTAAGTGTCGATGATGCCGGAGGGGTTTCCGTCCTGGCGGGGGAGATAGGTAAATCCGGCAATGCGCTTGGAAGAGCCAAGGTCGATAGTGAAGCTGTCGCCGCCGGAGGCAAAGGTGTCGGATTTTTCATCAAGGGCTGCTGCTCCACCTTTTTCCAGTCCGGTGGTTATTTTGAGAGTGTTCTTGGCATAGCCCAATTCCTGGGTCGTTGTCGGCCCGGCCTTATTGTCTTTTTTCCCGAAGGCCGTGACGGTTACCGTTCCACCTTCAGGGAGGGAAATGGACGATTTATACTCCGGGGAGCCAGGGTTTGGCTTGGTGCCGTCGAGCGTATATCGCAAGGTCCATTGGGACGATACACTGCCAAAGGAAACCGCACCGTTGGGAGAACGGGAAATGATGGGCGTTGGCGCCTGATAGGGATCGTAATGTAGGCCGAATTCAGCGAGGGTCGGCGCCACGCGGGCTTCGTCGAAGCGAATCCGCAGTTGCTTGGCGGAAACATCGCCGATGGGCAGGATGCGCTTGTAGCCAATGGTGGTTGCCTCAGTCAGTTTGCGCCAGTTGCCATTTATCATGGCCTCCACGGAAAACTTTTCCACCCGTTGCCCGCGCTTGATTTGTTCCTGGAGCAGAATGCGATTGAATGTAACCGTCTTGGGCAGGGTGATTTCCAAGGTCACCGGGGTTGTCCATGGCGCAGCTTCCCAGTAGGTCTCATATTTTCTATCGACAACCGCCTTGGCTGAAGTGCCGTCGAGTGTGCTGGAAGCAGTAATGGTGGCTCCAGCGGCTAGATTTTTTCCGTAAATGTCCCGGAGCCTCTGGCCGAACTCCTTGAGCGAGGCGACATCGTTTTCGTGCAGCATTCCTTGCTTGTTCGGTGGAACATTGAGGAGAAAAGAGGCGTTTCGTCCGACGGACTTTATATAGAGATCCAGCAATGTCTCGGGAGATTTCACCCGGGAATCCTCCTTGGCATGGTAGAACCAGCCGGGGCGGATGGAGACATCGGCCTCGGCGGGGTACCAGTGGAAGGATTTGGAGTTTCGCAGATTATCCCGGTTCCCCAGAACCCTGCCAGTCATGTCGGGCCAATTGTAAGCTTCGGGAGGCAGGGGGAGCCCCACCGGGCTCCACTCCGATTCACGGGCGATCCCCCTCTCATTGCCGACCCAGCGCACGTCGGGTCCCTTGATGGCGATAACGATGTTGGGTTGGAGGGTTCGGATCAGCTTGTACCATTCCGCATAGGTATATTGTTGGTTTCCCTTGCGCTTGGGATGAGCCCCGTCGAACCAGATTTCATCAATGGTGCCGTATTCGGTCAGGAGTTCGTAGAGTTGGTTGAGGAAGTAGCGGTTATAGGAGTCTGTTTTGAATTGGAAGGTCGGGGCGCCCATGGGGGCAGGGCGACCCTTGGCCGGGTCTGTCTTGAAAGTAGCAGGATCTGTGGGAATGGCGGTTTCCACATAGGTGCTTTCATCTCCGTAGAGACCGGCTTCGTTCTCGATCTGGAACAGGTCGGCCGGGGATAGATAGATCCCGACAGCCAGATTCTCGGCCCGGCAGGCATCAACCAATTCGCGAAGAACGTCTCCTTGTCCATTTTTCCATGGGCTGTTTTTTACGCTATGTTCGGTATAGCGGGAGGGCCAAAGGCAAAAGCCGTCATGATGCTTGACGGTCACCATCACCATGCTCATTCCGGCGGATTTCAGGGTGCGCGCCCATTGGCGGGCGTCCACTTTCTCGGGGGCAAATTGCCGTGGATTTTCCTTGCCTGTTCCCCATTCGCGATCCGTGAAGGTATTGATACCAAAATGAATGAACGCATAGACCTCGTGATTGGTCTGCCAGCGATATTGGGCGTCCGACGGGACTACTGCCGCCAGTTTTTCTTCAAAGGCTTTTTCCTCTTCAGAGACCCCGTGGGCTACAGGGGCAATACTGGCAATGACCAAAGCCAAGAAGGGAAGGCGAAAGCTGGAAGCAAACATGAGTGTGATCTATGGTTATGGGTTATGATCTGATAGCAGAGAAGCACAAATGTTCCTCAAAAATTCAGATAATGTTGTGTGACAGAAACCTGTTTGAAGGGAGTTTATCTTGTGGAAAGATATAAACTGCCATGAATGAACCTTTTTAGCAAAATGCGCAGGGTTGGCTGCATGGTTTCGGGAGCTTCATTTCAACCTGCGAGCCCTCATCAAACGTGTTTGATGGATGAATCCAACTGACTTATTCACAAAAAACGCGTTCGAAAGAGCCATGTCGGTTGAAATAGTCCGACCAAACGCGTTTGATGAGTCCATGCCGACTGATTTCATTGCCTCAAAAACGTTTGTTAGAGTGAAATCAACTGGATTGGTATGACCAAACCCGTTTGAAAGGGCTGTGTCAGCCGGATTGAGTGCTTCAAACGCGTTTGATCGGGCTATTTCAACCGACATGGAGTCCCCAAACGTGTACAAAAGGGACTGTGCATTCAACATGAATATGATTAACCGGTCTGAAAAGGGTAAGGGCGTGAAATGGGACGAGCCGCCTAGGTAGAAGATAAATATTATTGTTTTCCAATGTGCCCAGGGTGTCAGCTTGACCAGACAGGGCTTTGCGATTGTACTCACATCATGCCGTTATGCATCATCATCGGCGGGCCCAACGGATCAGGGAAAACGACATTTGCCCGTGAGTATCTTCCTTTGGAGGGAGGCGTGCTGCGGTTTATTAATACGGATGAGATCGCCCGCGGATTGTCACCCTTTGCCCCCGAACTTGTCACCCGGGCCGCTGCCCGGATTGCCATCGAGGAGATGGGGCGGATGGTGGCGGAGAAGAAGGATTTTGCCATCGAAACGACACTGTCCGGACACACGCATGCTTTCTTTCTCAGAAACTGGAAAAAGGCAGGCTATACGATAGAAATCGCTTATCTAAAGATAGATGTGCCGGAATTGGCAGTCCAACGGGTAGCCATGCGGGTTCAGCAGGGGGGGCACTCGGTTCCGGAGACGGCCATTCGGCGGAGAATTTCCCGAAGTTGGGAGAACTTCAACGAGATATATAAGAAGCTAGCGGACGATTGGTGGGCATTTGACGCCAGTACAAGGGAACTTCTTGACTCCAAGTATAAAAACCACATCTTTCATGGCTGGAAACTATGAACAAAAAAGTCTCTCGCAAGGTTAAGGCCAAGAAGCGATCCCGACAGATTTGTAATGCTATGAAGCGCGCCCAGATTGCTGCAGCACGTAAGGCCATGGAGTTTGGCCAGCTGCTATATATAGCTCGGAATGGCAAAGTCGTGGGAATTGATCCCCGTAAAGTCCTGAAAATGGCTGGCGCAATGTAGCTTATTGGGAGTTATTTGACTCGTTCGGTTACGGTTACGTGCCTGTTTTCTGGAAAACAGGTGACGGTGTTTTTTCGACTCATGCCAAGGCGCTGACGGCGTTTTGTCACACGCCTGCCATTCGGCTGTAAGGAAATAACATTTGGCCAGGCGGACTTTGGCCCATTGCTTGGGGAGAGGATACTTTTATCCCGCAATATATAGCATTTCATCTCGTGATTAGGACATAAAGGATGAGGGCTAAGTGAGCATAGTTCAGCCCTTTCAGGGCTGGGGCTTCACAGTCTGACTTCCGCCGGTTCCACCGGCGGTTATTCACGTCAGCCGCTTCCAGCGGCTCTCTTCCTCTGTTGTTAAGACACACTCCATTGCTCAGATCAGGCAAAGAAGAATTGGTCTGCTCTATGTTGCTGCGAAGAGAGCCACAGCGTGGCTCAATGTGTTCACGAGCAAAGCGAGAAGGCCTGCAATAACCGTGGGTGAAACCCACGGTGACTCTTCTAAGAAATACGTCCCTGCAAGGGGCGAATGTGCCTAAGTTGCTTCGTTGGCAGATTTGATCCAATGATAAGTGTAAACACTATATTCTTCCGTGTCTCCTTACAAACGATCCATGTTTTTGTAACTGCTTTTTAATTGAGGGAATACGATTGATTCTGAAGATGGGTATTCGAACTCCATCCCCTTTAACCCTGCCTGTGTCATGCTAGGTATCCCTCTAACCCCCAACCCTAAACTACCATGACATCACCTGTTGAAAAATACTACTATGCCAACGATGGAGGCCAGACCATCGGTCCGGTTGACCTTGCCCATCTGAAAGCCACCGCAGACCAACGCAGACGGCAGGGGCATGAAACCTTCTTTTGCAAGGAGGGAGATGCGGATTGGCGGTATTACTCACGCGAGTTTCCGCAAAAAACCGCTGTTGCGCCTGCCCAGCGGGCAAGTGTCAGGCCGGCGGGGTCGGCTTCGCCAACCTCATATGTGGCAAAGGCAAGATATAAGCGTCCGTTGGCTGCCATCCTGCTGTATGTTTTCGCCAGCCTTCAACTGTTGGGATGCTGTGGTGGCGTTGTTTTGGCGCTTACCATGCAAGGCGGCGAGGACACAGGGTCCCTTCTCCTGTCGGGACTGGGGGCTGGCTTGGGATTCTTTTTTGCCGCAGTGGTTACCTTT
>JAITVQ010000272.1 GCA_031285745.1 Puniceicoccales bacterium
CGGAGTGGATTACACGGCCTTGCCCAGTTCGGTCACCATTCCTGCTGGCCAGGCAAGCGTGGAGCTTTCGTTGATTCCAATTTTCAACGGAGCTGTGTCCCGGGTCGCAACCGTGACGATTGCCTTGGATGATGGCAGCGGCAGCGCAACTGCGGATGTTGCCTTGCTCGGGCCTGTTGACTCATGGCGTTATCAACGCCTTGGGACGTATGAAAACGCAGGCTTTGCCGCCGATACGGCTGACCCCGACAATGACGGATTGGACAATCTGCTGGAGTATGCCCTCAATGGCAATCCGCTCAAAAATGATGCCAGTATTCTCCCGACCATAAGCCGCTCGGGCGGCCATCTTGTGTTTGCCTATCGGCAAAACATCGCAGCCACCGATATTACTTTCACGGTTGAGCAGTCCACTGACCTGAAGAGTTGGACTCCTGTGACTGTGGAACCCCAACGGGTATCCAGTGATGGGTTGGCCGACTTGATGGAAGTCAGTGTTCCCATGCAGGACGAAAAAGCTCTGTTTCTTAGGCTCAAAGTCACCCGTTAAACCGGGCAAGCATTGAGCCTGTTTAGTCCGGAACGCCCTTTTCTATCGGCGCAATGGATACTTGGCATCCCGTGGGGTTGGAGAATCCCTTGACCACGTAGACTGCACAAAGTTGGCAGACATCATGCCAGATGTGCACCCGGTTCAGCACGCTTATTACAAATTGAGTTAATGCGTAGGAGCTGGGTCCTACGAGATGCCACTTTGGGGCATCTTCCCGAAGAGTGCAAAAGCCGTCCTTCATGGAAAAATGCGATGCTGGTCTTGGCATCCAGAAACACAAAGTTAATTCCAACGGGCCATCCACCCTGGCATTTTCCCACTCTCTGGCTGCCCGGCAAATCTGGGCTGCCCATTCCTCGGACAAGGCGAGTTTCTCCGTATGAGCGCAATTTGGGTTGATTGCTTCTTCATCGAGGGATGGAGGCCAGGGCTTTTTGCAGGGAAGGCCTGGAATGAAGAATGAAATTTCAGAATCGAGAGGATTTCTTTTCATGATCAATTGTCTTTTGTATTGTTTGAGATGGTGAAGGGAGATGAGTCCATGTACCGAACCCATAGGTCGAGCAGTTCTCGCAGGGTGGCGGCAACCAGGATGCTGCCTTGGGTGTGATATTCGTCATTCTTGGCATCATAACCGAATACCTCGTAGGTGTCTTGTTCGCGCAGGATTCTTTCCATGCTATCCAAAGCCCGTCTGTCTGCCCGGGTATCTTCCAGTTGTACCTGCAAGGATGTAATGGTGTTGCGCGCGGCTGATAACTCGGCGCGAAACTGGTCGCGCTCTGCAATCAACGAGGCAATGCGGTTATTCTTTGCCATCAGCAAGGAATGGGTGGGGAGCATAATCATGGGTTAATCTTTCTAAATTGGTTTGTGCCGCTGCCGGACAAATGCCCGGCAACGGGCGATGTTGATTTACATTTGCGCGTGAAAATGAGCCCGAATCATTTCACCTTCCTGGCGGCCATTTTCCCAGGCGATAAAGGAGGTCTGCTGCTCGACCATCTCGTAAGGATTGGCTCCAGGGCCTTTTCCATCAAGGCCTGCCTGGAATCCGAGACCTTTGGACGTAAAAGCGATATTTCCAACGTCATCGATAATTCTGTCATCCTTGGCATCGGGCAGTTTTGCGTGAAACCGACAGCCTTCGATATAGTCCTTGGCCGCGCGTATGGCATCCTCGACATACCGGATGATCTCGTTCATTTCTGGATTTTCGATTTCCGTATCGGCGTCGATGTTCCTGGACGGAGAATCAAAGATGATCCGTGCTCCTGATTTTAGATTTTGGGCGGAGTGGATGACGAGATTTCGTCCTGCTTCCGATTCGGCAAGCGAGAAGCCTTCGGTTTGCATGGTCTCCTGCCATGTGCGGGGAAGTTCGCAAAGAATGATTGCCGCATTGGTCATGGTGCGCATGGCTTCGGCAAATTCCGGGGCCGGGGTTTCGCTGCTGGTAAGCATTTTCTTGTCCCACGCAGATGAGGCTCTATTGAATTCGAGATAGTCGATTTCGACCTTGTCGGAGGTTTCACTGTATTTGACTGAGTTTATTTTAATCATGGCTGTTTTTGTTCAGGTTAATGAATGTGTAGTTTAAAAGTGGTTACAGTTTGGGATATCAGGGATTGTTTTCCAGGTCGGCCTGGTTCGGGGAGGTGGCATCGCGATGGTCAATCTTATCCATCCTGTGTTGTAGTTGACGGGGGATATCGAAAAACATCAGTAGGCCGATTAACGTGGCAATGGTGACGATTGCGCTGCTCAGGAGGATGTCCCAGTTCATGTTGAACTCCTTTTCCGGGATAGTTCCGCCTCGGCCAATTTCTCGAGCCAGCGGCTGGCGGAGATCCCCATTCTAAATGCCTTTTTTTCGATTCGTTCTTTTAGCTCTGTGGGCAGGGTAATGTTCATGGGAACTCGCTTTCGAATGATTGACGCAGGGCTTGAGGTTTGTGTCTTCATGATGTGCATACAGTGTTTTATTGTGTGCGCACTGTCAAATAATTTTTGCATTTTCTCTAATTGTGCGCACAATATTTCGTAACGCATGAAATACGAAAGAAAAAGGAAGCCCATTAACATAACGCTGGAGGACGAAGTCCGCCACGGTTTGGAGGAACGGGCTAAAAAACATGGGACCAGTATCTCCCGGGTTCTATCCGCACTGGCTAAAATCTACTGCCGGTTGGAAATAGGTCCGTTGGAGAAGCCGATAGAAGAAGACCTGAAGAAGACCTTTGGGCGTGAGCAATTCCTTTCCTTCCTGAAGGGGGTGGCCCACGTTTTGCCTGTGCAGGCCAGGTCCATAATTCCCGAGGAATCCAAGAATGGGCATGACCGGGAGTTCGTTCCGGATAAATGGCGGATCGACTCCATCGACATCACGATCTTTGCCTACTATGCGCCCACTTCAGAAAATATCGGCGGGATTCTCAAGCGGGCAGCCGACATCCAAAAGGAGAATCCCAGCGAGAAAATTATCATTGTTACATCCAACGTGAATCCAGAGTTGGAAGAATATAAAGTACCCTTGGAAAAAATGGGAGTATTCTTTGTCTTTGTCTCCGAGTTGAAGGAGTATCTGGGCAAGCTGATGAATGGGAAGCGAAAATCCTCGAAGAAGAAGTAGTGCCGTAGAGGCGGTGTGAGGCTGGCTGAGGTAGTGGTACTGCCTCAGCAGTCACGGCAGATCTTTTATAGACGAAATACGGGATAGGCAAAGACCGACATTTGATCCGGCCATGGTTGTATCATGAATTGGATACGCCGATTTCTTTTCTCATAGCTTCCACATCAATGTCATTCAGCGTATCAATGATATTGCCGAAAAATATCTCGTGAAATCCATATCCTCCCTGGCGCAGTTCCCTGATGGCTTCCTCCTTGGACCAGCCTTGATATATTATGCGGTATCCGGCGACAATGAAGCCGGTGCGGTCGGACCCATGCCAGCAATGGATTAGGGCCGGCTTGGGGGATTTTTCAAAAAACTTGAATACATCCACCATGTCCTGCTGCGAAATGGAGCCAGCGTTTGTTTTGTGCCAATATGTTGTCAGGCCTTCCGCTTGAAATACCTCGGAACGATCATTTGAGGAGCGGAGGTTGATGATCGATTTGATTCCCTGTTCCTTGATGTCGGCGATGTCTTCTTGGGCTGGATATTCGGAGCGAAATAAATCTGGGCTGATTTTGTAGAAATTTCCGAGAGTGGTGCTTTGTACGGGTTGTCCCCATGTGACCGGGCGTTCTTCTTCTGGAATTGGCTTGGAGCTGCAACCGCCCGACAGGCAGAAAACACAAAGAAGGAGCAGGGCAGGGAAGGCTTTCATCATTTTGCCAACACCGTGTGATCTCTTTGTTCGCAGGCAATCCAAGTTTTGTGGGATTGTTGAGGTTGGAATAAACAAAAAGGTGAATCCGACTGGATTCACCTTTTTGTTTAAAGAATGGTGCGGGGAAATTAACCGTGTACAGGCAATTCCTTTACTTGCCAGGGCAGCCCGTATTTGTTCAGCATTTCCATGAATGGGTCAGGATCGCATTGCTCCATGTTCCAGACTCCGGGCTTGAGCCACTTGCCGGTGGCCAGCATGGCGCCGCCGATCATCGCCGGGACTCCTGTCGTGTAGCTGATTGCCTGGGATTTTACCTCGCGATAGCATTCCTGGTGGTCGCAGATGTTGTAAATGAAGACGCGTTTCTTCTTGCCGTCCTTGGTGCCGGTAATGTCGCAGCCGATGCAGGTTTTTCCCTTGGTGCGCGGTCCCAGTGAGGCAGGATCAGGCAGAATGGCCTTCAGGAACTGGATCGGGACGATTTGTTGTCCCTGAAACTCAATCGGGTCGATCCGGGTCATCCCGACGTTCTGGAGCACCCGGAGGTGGTTCAGGTAATTGTCGGAAAATGTCATGAAGAATCGGATACGTTTCAGACCCTTGATATTCTGGCAGAGGGATTCCAGTTCCTCGTGATAGAGCAGGTAGCTGGGCTTGGAGCCGATCACCGGATAGTCGTAATCCTGCCGTACCGACAGCGGGTCGGTTTCCTTCCACTCGCCTTTTTCCCAGTAGCGACCGCGTTGGGTGATTTCCCGGATGTTGATCTCGGGGTTGAAGTTGGTGGCAAAATGATAGCCGTGGTCGCCCGCATTGGCATCCATGATGTCGATGGTCTCGATCTCGTCGAATAAGTGCTTCTGGGCATAGGCGCAGAACACATTGGTCACGCCGGGGTCAAAGCCAGAACCGAGCAAAGCCATCAGTCCGGCCTTTTCGTAACGCTCGCGATAGGCCCATTGCCAGGAGTACTCAAACTTCGCATGATTCGGCGGCTCGTAGTTGGCCGTGTCCACATAGTGAATCCCGGCGTGAAGGCACGCATCCATCAGCGGCAAATCCTGGTAGGGCAGGGCGACATTGATCAGCAGGTTGGGCTGAAATTTCTTGATGATCGCCACGGTGGCCTCGACATTGTCCGCATCGACCGAGGCGGTCTTGATCTCGCGTCCGGTGGCGGCCTTCACATCGGCGGCAATGGCCTTGCATTTATTCTCGTTGCGCGAGGCCAGCATGATGTCCGAAAAGATTTCGGGAACTTGGGCGCACTTGTGGGCAACAACGTTGCCGACACCGCCGGCTCCGATAATGAGGACTTTGCTCATGGCTTTGATAAAAGTATGAAGGAGTGGAGAGATAACCGACGGGCAATTCACGGCGGCAAACCGATATTGGCAAGCCCGAAGCGGCATTATTTGACCGTCAGGCCAGTTGAGGAACCCTGTAAGCGGTAAAAAGAAGGGTGCGGCGATTTCCTGCGAAATCGGAGGGTGTGATGCAATTGAAAAGGATTTGGAAAATACCTGTTGACGTATATTCCAATATAGGAATATGATTTGCCCTATGAAGCTGGTAGCCATCTATGAATGCCTTTGCGATCCAACCAGGGCCAGGATTGTTAATTTGCTATATTCCAGATCATTATGTGTTGGGCAGATGCAGGAGATATTAGGAGAGCCGCAAGTGAAAATCTCCAAGCACCTTAATTACCTCAAGGCTAGACGAATGGTGGAAGTGCATAGCGAGGCCAACTGGCGAATCTACCGACTTCCTGCCAAGCGCTCACCCGAGTTGGCTGCAAATCTTGCCTGCTTACGCGAGTGTTTGGAGGGGGATCGCCTGATCAAACGGGATAATCTGCGTCTGGCCACGGTTCGGGAATGCGGGGAGACAAAGGAAAAGGCGCTTCCGACTACACCTGTAGAAGTTCCCTCGAAACCTGCGCCCCGCAAGAGGCAATTTCTCAAAAACAAACCTCTTCCTGTAAAACAGCCTACGATTTCCCCATTGGCCAGTCGTGAGGATTCTTTCCTGATTATTCCCCAACGCTCATTTCCCCTGTAGCTGGCTAAACTTCATTTTAGCAATTCGCGAGTATGGGTGAGCAGTTCCTGTCCTCCGATCTCGCCGTGGCCAGGGATGATGATACGCGCCTCGGGAAATCTTCCCTGCACGGCGGCAATGGTTTTCGGCCATGCATGCAAATCACCGTCGGCAACATTCCCAAGGCTTGTTGCTTTGGCGTCCTTAACCATACACCCGCCGAAAAGAATTTTTTCCGATGGAATCCAGACTATGATATTATCCACCGCATGTCCGCCTCCGGGAAACCAGCAGAGCGCCTCAGTGCCGTGTAATCTCAAGGTCAGGGCATCCGAGAAACTGTGATTTGGCTGGGGCAACCTCTTGGTTTTGGCGATTTCCACGGTCTTTACATTGGCATATGATTCTACGCCCTGTTTGTGCAGGTAGGCCAGTCCGCCCATGCAGTCCTGGTGCCAGTGGGTGGGGACAAACTTGATGATCCGGGCGTGAAGCGAATTTGTAATCCACTTTGCCAGTGCCTCAGTCTGCTCATTGGTAACGGGCGTATCGAAAAGGAATGCTTCTCCCTGATCGACCAGCAAGAGCCCGTTTGAAGCTACCTTGCCAAAGCCCTCCATCTCCGAGACGGAAACATGGACGTAAGCTTTCTCGGAAAGTTTGATGACCTCAATATCATCGGATACCTTGATTCGTTGATAGTCAGCCTGGGACAGGACGGCGGATTGGATCAACACAATCAGGAGAAAGAGAAACTTTTTTGCCATAACGAAAATTTGATGTCAGTGGGTGTTGTAATGAGAAATTGCTTTTCCACCCAAAGGTGAAAGAAATGGTTTCAATGGAAATCTCAAAGATTACAGAGAATAAAAAACGTTTCCTCGACCTGCTCTTGTTGGGAGACGAACAGGAGGACATGATTGATAGGTATCTGGAGCAGGGAGAAATGTTCGCGTTATTTGACGGCGACCTGAAAAGCATCTGCGTCGTGGTGCAAGTGGATGCGGTTTCCTGCGAATTGAAGAACATCGCTACTTATCAGAAATACCAAGGGCGTGGTTATGGGCGCGCGTTAATCGGGTTTATTTCTGACCATTACCGGGGCAAGTATCGGACCATGCTGGTAGGCACTGGAGACGTTCCTTCCACGTTGTCATTCTATGAGCATTGCGGGTTCAGACCATCTCATCGGGTCAAAAACTTCTTCGTGGATAACTATACCCAGCCGATCTTCGAGGACGGCATCCAGCTTGTTGACATGGTTTATTTGAAAAAGGAACTTTAGTTTTTCCGGTCCTGTTGCGGATTAATGGCGGTACATCTCAACATTGTCAGTCTTCTCTCTAAATCTTTTTTCAAAGAAGACGATGTCCATGCCAGTGTTGTCGCTGGGCTTTGCCTTCAGGCCTGCGGTCTGCGCTACTTGGAGGAACAACTGATCCTTGGATTGCCATTGGGTGCGATAAAAAAGGCGCAAGGAGTCGACCTCTCCTTGCGCCTGCCAGTGGTTG
>JAITVQ010000087.1 GCA_031285745.1 Puniceicoccales bacterium
CGACCGACAAGGGTGCCATTACCATCGTCGGCGGTGGAGACACTGCCACGGCTGCCAAGAAATTTGGTGTCGACACCAAGGTTACCCATTGTTCGACAGGTGGAGGAGCTTCGCTCGAATACCTCGAAGGCAAAGTGCTCCCCGGTGTTGCTGCACTGGACCCTGCCTAACCCCGATCTCTAATCATCAAAACAAATCTATAACTCATCATGCCACGAACCATCACTATCGCAGGCAACTGGAAAATGAACAAGACGGCCACTGAAGCGGCCGAACTTGCCAAGCCTATCATCCAGGCGGTTGCCAACCAAAGCGAAATCACCGTTGTCGTATGCCCTCCCTACACGGCGCTCCAGACTGTCGGCGGTTTGATCGCCAACTCGTCTGTTCGCTTGGGTGCGCAGAACATGAGCGACAAGGCTTCCGGTGCCTATACCGGTGAAATCTCCGCCTCCATGCTGCGCGACCTCCACGTCACGCACGTTATCCTCGGACACAGCGAACGCCGGGCCTACTATGGCGAAACCGACGAGATCGTGAACAAGAAGACGATTGCTGCATTGGAAAACAGCCTGAAGCCGATTCTTTGCGTGGGCGAAACCCTCGCCGAGCGTGAAGCCAGCAAAACATTTGATGTCATCCGCACCCAGTTGGTCGGTGGATTCAAGGGAATTTCTGCCGAGCAGGCGGAAAATGTTATCATTGCCTATGAGCCTGTCTGGGCGATCGGTACTGGCAAAACCGCGACTCCCGCCATGGCGCAGGAAGTGCATGCCTACATCCGCAAGGAACTGACTTCGCTCTATGGCGATACCGTTGCTCAGAAAATCCGCATCCTCTACGGCGGTTCCATGAAGCCCGATAATGCCGATGCGCTCCTGAGCGAAACGGATATTGACGGCGGACTTATCGGTGGCGCTGCGCTGACGGCCAAGGATTTTCTCGCCTTGGTTGAATCCGGCAAGGCTGCTTCCCTGAAGAAGGCGTAAGTTACAGCGCGAAAATATTTCGCCAAAAAAATGCCCGGAAAATTCCGGGCATTTTTGTTAGATGAGGAGATATTATTTGGCCGAGACGATGGCGTCCAGTTCCGACCAGCGTTCGTAAGCGGCCAGCAACTCTGCTTCCAGAACGGGCAGGCGGGCCTGGACAACTTGGACTGCCGTGGGATCGCGATAAAATTCCGGGTCTGCAAGTTTGGTGGTGATGTCGGCTTGCTCGGTTTCCAGTGCTTCAATTCTGGCAGGCAATTCTTCCAGTTCGCGATTTTCTTTGTTGGAAAGTTTACGGGTGCGCCCTGTGCGTGGTTTTTCCGCGCTGTTGTCAGTGGTAGAATTATCCCGGGCGGAATTGGACAGCGTTGAAGCTGTGGCAACACGCTCTTTTCTCCAGGTGTCATAGTCGCCGACAAATTCCCGGACGACGCCATTTCCTTCAAAGACAAGGTAACTGGTGGTCACATTGTCGAGGAAGGCGCGATCATGGCTGACGAGCAGGACTGTTCCGTCGAAATTACTGACGAGTTCTTCCAGCCATTCGAGCGTCTCGACCTCATGGTCGTTGGTCGGCTCGTCGAGCACGAGAACGTTGGCGGGATTGAGGAAAAGTTTGGCGAGAAGCAGCCGGTTGCGTTCGCCACCACTCAACATGCTGACGGGTGCCCGGGCGCGGTCAGGTTCAAAAAGGAAATCGCCAAGGTAGGAAATGACATGCTTGCGCGCCCGGCCAACGGTGACGTGGTCGGTGTCGTCGGCGAGGTTTTGGGCGACGGTTTTTTCGAGGTTAAGTTGTTCGCGCAACTGATCGAAATAGGCGATGTTCAGGTTGGTGCCGTGTTGGACACGACCTTGGGTCGGGGTGATTTGTCCGAGCAGAATTTTCAAAAGCGTGGTTTTTCCCGTGCCGTTGGGGCCGAGGAGACCGATGCGGTCACCACGCATGATAGTCATCGTCAGATCACGAATAAGCGGGTCGCCATTCCAGGCATGCCCGACGTTGATGACATCAATGACCTTGGTTCCGGAGCGATCGGCCTCCGCGATAGCAGCGCGAATTTGCCCGGCTTGTTCGCGCCGGGATCGCCGTTCGCGCCGGAGTTGCTGGAGCGCCCGAACACGGCCTTCATTGCGGCATCGCCGGGCTTTGACGCCTTGGCGTAACCAAGCTTCCTCGCGGGCAAGTTTTTTGTCAAATTCGGCGTTGGTGGATGCCTCGGCTTCGAGCCATGCTTCTTTTCGTTCGAGAAATTTTTCGTAATCGCAATCCCAGCGGGTGATGTTTCCTCGATCCAGATCAAGAATGGAGGTCGCCATTTTTTGCAGAAAACGACGATCGTGGGTGACGAAGAGGAGGGCGGCGCGCTGGGTGGAGAGAAAATCTTCCAACCAGTCAATGGCGGTGATGTCGAGATGGTTGGTTGGCTCGTCCAGAATAAGCAGATCTGGCTGGGCCACGAGTTCCCGGGCGAGAAGAACCCGTCGTTTCATTCCCGCGCTGAGGCTGGAGAATTCAGCCTCCGGCGGAAGCGCCATGCGGGTGATGAGTTGATCGGCGACAAGGGCGGAGTTCCAGGCATCGGCGTTTTCAAGCCAGTGATGAAGCTCCTCATAGGTTTCGTCGTGAATTCCCTTGGCGAGCAGTGCATCGTGTTGCTTGAGCTTGGCTCCGGTTTCGCCGAGGCCGTCGAGAACGATGTCCCGGACCTTTCCATTGAGATCCGTTGGAACTTCCTGCGGAAGGTATCCGATGCGGGTCCCGCGGATTATATCAACAACGCCGCTATCCGGTTTGTGTTCACCGATGATAAGGCGCAGGAGCGATGATTTTCCGGAACCGTTTCGCCCGAGGAGGCCGAGTCGTTCACCTGCCTCAACCTGAAAAGATGCCTTGTCGAGGAGAAGCGGTCCTCCAAAACTGAGCGAAACCTCGTTGAGACTGATGAGTGCCATGAAAGATTATAAAGAACCGCGAATGGACGCGAATAAACGCGAATTAATTTAGATTTTGAGAAGAGTTTGATTTTAAAAAACTATGTAATCTCTTTTTTTATCAGGGATGTTTTCTTATCCAATGATTTCGCGTTTATTTGCGTCCATTCGCGGTTTTATTGAAACACTTTAATTGTTAAATCTGAACAGGGCCACGTCGCCGTCCTTGAAAATATACTCTTTGCCTTCCAAGCGATATTTCCCGGCTTCGCGGGCAGCGGCGGTGGAACCGGCAGTAACGAGGTCCTGGTAGGAAACTACTTCGGCCTTGATGAACCCCTTTTCAAAATCGGTGTGAATGACTCCGGCGCACTGCGGTGCGGTCATGCCATGCTTGAAAGTCCATGCCCGAACTTCTTTTTCGCCGGCGGTGAAGTAGGAGGCGAGTCCAAGGAGATCATAGCTGGCCCGGATGAGTTGCGAGACACCGCTGTCGGTTACACCGAGCGCGGCCAGGTATTCTTTGCCTTCCTCGGGAGAAAGTTCACCGAGTTCCGCCTCAACCTGGGCACAGATGACGCAAACACGCGCATCGTGAGTGTTGGCGATGTATTCGCGAACGGCGTTGACGTGTTTGTTTTGCGAAGGATCGGAGAGGTCGCTTTCGGCGACGTTGCAAGCGTACAGGACAGGTTTTACCGAAAGGAGCCCGAAGCTTTTCATGCGGGCGTGTTCCTCGGTGTCGGTCGGCAGGCTGGCAGCGGTCTTGTTTTCGTTGAGATGGGGGATGAGCCGTTGCAGGAGGGCGACGTTGGCGGCGGCGTCCTTGTCCTGTCCCCGGGCCTTTTTCTGGTTTCGATCAAGCTGGAGTTCGCATGATTGGAGGTCGGCGAGAACCAGTTCGGTGGTGATGACCTCGATGTCGCGCACGGGATCCACCTTGCCCATGTTGTGGACGATGTCGTCGTTTTCAAAGCAACGGACGACATGGACGATGGCGTCCACCTCGCGAATGTTGGCGAGGAATTTATTGCCGAGTCCCTCTCCCTTGGACGCCCCGGCGACAAGGCCGGCGATGTCGACAAATTCAATCGCGGCTGGGATGACGACCTGGGTCTTGGCGATTTTCTGGAGGACATACATGCGTTCGTCCGGAACTTCGACAACGCCGACGTTGGGTTCGATGGTGCAAAATGGATAGTTGGCCGCCTCCGCTTTGCGTGAACGAGTCAGGGCGTTGAAGAGGGTGCTTTTGCCCACATTGGGCAGTCCTACGATTCCGGCTTGGAGCATGATGAAAGGTGTCTGGAAAAAGAAAGCCGACAACGGTGGAAGGTGTCGGCGCAGGGTCAAGGGAATTGAATTTTAAAAGAAAAAGGCATTTCGTTGGAGAAATGCCTTTTTCTTAGGGTTTAGCGAACATGCTGCTCCGGTATGCTGCCTGTTTTCGTTTAGGTTTTTCGGCGGCGTAATATGATGATTCCGAGTAAGGCAGCCGAAGCCGCCAGCGCGTAGGTCGAAGGTTCCGGAATAGCCGTGAGCGTCAGGCCGGAGGTGCTGTATGCTGCCGTGAATTGGTGGCCATCGAAGGAGACGGTTGCCCCGTTGGCAACATTGCTGAATTCCCCGGTGCGGGAGGACGCGCCCAGGATCAGGTTGTACTGGCTGTTTTCCGCGATGTGCAGGTTTGTGTCGATGTTCAGGTCAAGTGTGGCGCCGTTGATGGTGAGGGCGCTATCGGCCAGGTTGATGGTCGAGGTTCCCGAGGTGTCCAGAAGGAGTGTAAGGACGGCGGTGGACTGTAGTTGCACGCCACCCTTGAGCGTGAGTGTTCCCGAGGTTGTTCCATTTCCGGCGATGAGGTTGCCATTGATGGTCGCCAATCCGCCGATGGTCCCGGTTCCTCCCAACGAGGCTGTCGAGGCGACGGTGACACTGCCGACGGCCGCAGTCTGGTCACCGTTGATGAATAACTGGCCTCCGTTGACCGCGGTGGCTCCGGTGTAGGTGTTGTTGGCTGAGAGGGTGGTGTTGCCGCTGCGATTTTCCAATGTACCCGTGCCGGAGATCAGGTTGTTAGTCACCAATGTGCCGGTGCGATTGATGACGAGTTCTCCGTTGTTGGCCACGCTGCCCGATCCGAGGTTTCCGGTGGCGCTGGCGACACTGTTGGCCTTGTCGATTACTGCGGATCCTCCGACATGCAGGGCATGCCCGGAGCCGATGGTCCAGTTGCCGGAGTAGCCGGAGTTGTTGCCGGAGATGACGATTGGCGCACCGTCTCCCGAGTTGATGGAGAGATTCCCGGTTCCTGAGATATTTCCACTGATGAGAAATGTGATGGTGGCGCCGGAGTTGGTTTTGTTGATGGAGCTGGCTGAGTTGACCACGAGGTTCCCCGAGTAATTGGTCGAGGTTCCCCCGGCAAAGCTCAATGTGCCGCCGTTCAGGTTGACATTGGCGGCAAAGGTTGAACCGGAGGTGGAGCCTGAATTCACGGCAAACCGGAGGATCGCGCCACTCGCGACATTGGCGGTGACGGTATTTTCCACGGTGATGTTGCGGCTGGAGCCGCTTTGGAGGATGAGGGTTCCCGCCTGGACATCGAAGATGCCGTTTTTGACCAAGTGCCCGTTGGTTGCCTGAAAGATGCCGCTGCCGGTTTTGGTGAGCGTGAATCCTCCCAGGTCAAAGACCGTTCCGGTTGTGTTTGCGCCGTAGGCGAGTGTTCTTGCGCTGTTGATGTTCCATGTCTGGTTTGCGGAGAGCGTCAGTGCCGGGCCGGTTATGTTGAAGTTGGCAGTACCGGCGCTCAGGTTGATGCCGCTGGCTCCCAAGGTAAGCGTGTTGGTATTGGCTCCGGTTATGGTGTGGGCAAAGGTAGCGGCAGAAGCGTCGATTCCAGCCCAACTGATGTTCCCGCCCAATGCCGTGCTACGGGCTGCCGTGAGCGTGTTTCCCCATGTGGCAATGTCTCCGCTGCCGGGGACTGCTCCTCCTGTCCAGCTGGATACGAGGTTGAGCGCATCGGCATTGTTCGCCTTTTGGATGTTGGCCCCGAATAGCGATGGCGAGAGGGATGTTGCAGAAGCAATGGCAATATAGAGTGACGCAGTAAGGCGCATGGCAGTAGGTGATAGGAAGGGAGACGTCCTAGGGACGCCTTGTTTTAATATTTGGCAAAACCCTCGGCTGCCAAAATTTACCAATGCTATAAAGTAATCTAATGCGAAGATTGTTTCCGAAAAACTGGAAGCATAGTTTCAGAACAGGGCAGGAGCAGCGCAATACCATTCATTGAGGGCGATGCGATTACGCTGTTTTCCGCAGCGACAGTTGTCTTTGTCCGATCTACAATGAGCAGGCAATAAGAGTTAGGTATTGCTGTTACCTCGGCGCACAGGTTGATGGATGATTACCTCGGCCTGGGTTAACTGGTTTATGGCGAGCTGTCTTGGGGATCATCTGGAATTATCCAGACGGCAGCCTGAACTTGATTATACGAGTACTGGTAACCTTGGAATGATATATCGAGTTTTTCGCAAATAAATGCCCATGCCTTTATCCACCACGCGGGTTCAAAGTGGATTGAGCCGACAATTTTCCCGGTATTATTGGCGGCGTGAGCGAGACCGTGATCAGCGCCCAATGCGCCCAAATCTTGCATGCCGGTTTTTGGAGCCCAGCGGAAGACATGGGATTTTCCACCGGCGGTTTCTGCGGTGCCGATGACCTGCCCTGTGTTGGTGATGGCGGTGGCACGACTGAACCCGCCTCCCAATGTGCCAAGATCTTGCATGCCGGTTTCCGGCGTCCAAAGAAAGGCGCGCTGCTCACCGTTTTTTGTTTCGGCGTAGCCGACGACATGCCCGGCATTGTTGAGTTCATAAGCTTGGCTTTCCCGTCCCCCCAGGGTGCCCAAGTCTCGCATACCGGTTTCCTTGGACCAGATGAAGGCATGTTGTTCGCCATTTTCAATAATTGTGCTTCCGACTACTTGTCCATGGTCATTGATCGCGTCTCCCTGGCTGTTCCCTTTTCCCAATGCGCCTAAATCCACCATGCCGTCTTTTTCCGACCAGAGAAAAGCGTGCGATACACCCTTCCCGGTATCGGCTGTTCCCACGATCTGGCCAGCGTCGTTTATTCCATAGGCGTAGCTGTTCTTGCCGCCCAAGGTCCCGAGTTTTTGCATGCCGTTTTCCTTGGTCCAACGGATAGCTTGGACCGTTCGATTTGGCATATAGACATACCCGGCGATCTGGCTTGAGTTATTGATCCCGCATGCATTTGCATATCCTCCTTGGAGGGATCCCAAGTCCTGCATGCCTTGGTCTTTTGTCCAAAGATAGATATGCCTGTCACCCGTTGGCAGACTAAACGATCCCGTGACTTGTCCGGCATCGTTGACTCCCGAGGCAGAGTTGTACCCCTTGCCCAACGATTCGAGCGCGAAGCCTCGTGTATTGCCCAGGGAGTGCGAGAGGGCGATGATTATTCCCACGACTGCGACGAACAGTAGCAGGGCGATGGCAGGTTTTTGAAATTTGTTTTGCCGGGAAGTGCAATTGCCCTTGGGCGAAAGTGGATTCGAATCGGGACTTGGGGAGGGGACATTCATGAATTGAACGAGAGTCAGATAATGAAACGTTTGATAATTTCACGAGCAATTTTTTAAGCACTTATCCTGTGAAATATCTGATTCTGGCATTCTCCTTTAAACCCACTTTTGCCCTTCCGCTATCTGAGTCTATCCGATGTTATGTAGCGCAGGCTTCCAGCCTGCAGAATTGAAGATTTCCAAATGTAGCCGCAAAAGAACTCAAAGAATCACAAAGAAATAAATAAACTTTTGCGTTCTTTGT
>JAITVQ010000104.1 GCA_031285745.1 Puniceicoccales bacterium
ATACCCAGGAGCTTTACCTGAACGCCTTGGAAAAATTGTCCAAGGTACCGTTATAACACGAGTCGGAGCGAAAACATCCTCCTTTTCTGCTCAAAATCTCTCGAAAAAACGAGAGACACAAAAGAGGAACATTCAACGGGCAAAACAATCGCGCTTGCCAAGTGCGGCGACTGCTTTTTATTCCGCGCTTTCTTTTGGTTTAGGAGAGATGGCAGAGTGGCCGAATGCGTCTGACTCGAAATCAGATGTGCCGCAAGGTACCGGGGGTTCGAATCCCTCTCTCTCCGCCAGTTTGGCCCTTTTGATGAGAAGGAGAAAATTGGAAAATTAGATGGGTCGGCTCTAAGGGTCGTTATTCGGGCACATCCGTATATATGTGGGTGTATGTTGCCACGGGGCGGTAGAAACCGCGCGTTAGCTTGATACTTGGCGTATGCCGTAGGTCGGAAGTGAGTTCTTGTGCATAAGCAGGATTGTTGTTCGCTTCGATAAATCCGTCATAGGACTGCCACTGGCTTACGTTCACGATCTGGTAAGTATTGTCGGGCAGCAGTGCTCTATAAAGCGTAGACCCCATGGCGGCAGGCATCTGGCCCATAATCTTGGAACGCACCCGCCAATCCAAAACGAAAGGACTGATATCTTCAGCACTCATCTCCATCAGATTAATAAAAACGAACGGCAACCCCGGTGACTCAATCTCAGGATCCTTTTGAACCCGCTGCAAAGAAGGACCTTTCTGGGCGGCAGGTTGTTTGTCGCTGCCTGGAAACGAACCCACATACGTATTGGTGGACCATGCTGCCGGACGGTAGAAGCTCTGGGTCGGTTTGATGCTCACCGTGTGCCCAAGATCATTTGAGAGCTGTTTCACATAAGAGGGATTGTTATTTGCAGCCACCCACGCGTCATACGACTGCCATTGGGCGATATTTATGAGTTGATAACGTGCACCGGAGAGAAGCGAGCGATACAGTGTTGCGGTTATGTAGCCGGGCACCTGCCCCATGATCTTGGCCCGCTCATTCCAATCTGCGACAAATTGGTCAATATCCTCTGGGACAATTCCCATGAGATTGATAAAAACCACCGGCGCCTCGGGATTCGGAATACCCGGATCCTTCGCCACCTGTGCGCGTGCTGACAGCCCCGCAGCCAGCATTACAATAAGTGTGATTATTTTTTGCATGATGTTTTGCTTTCCGCGCTCAGCGAGCGGCAAGTTTCATAACGATTTCGGGATAGCGGTCGCCTTTGATCGCACCGGATGCGAAGATTTGATCGAGTGCGCTCAATTCGTCGGCAGTGAAAACGACGCCGAGGCTTTGCAGGTTCTCTGACACGCGGGAACGGCGACTCATGCCGACAAGAGGGATGATATCGTTGCCCCGCGATAGGAGCCAAGCAACGGCCAGTTGTGACGGAGTACGGCCCTTGGCGGTAGCCATTTCCTTGAGGGCATCCACTAGTTTCAGGTTGTGAATAAAATTTTCACCCTGCATCCGAGGTACTACATAGTGGCTGTCTCCTCCGCGCGTCTCGCCAGTCATCGTCCCGGTGAGAAGCCCGTCCGCCAGTACGCGGTAGGGAACAACGGCGATCCCGAGCTCGCGCGCCGTCGGCAAAATTTCCGCCTCGATGAAACGACAGGCCAGTGAGTATTCGATCTCTAGCGCGGCAACGGGATGAATGCGGTGCGCGGTGCGCAAGTGTGCAGCGCCTACTTCTGATACGCCGAGATAGCGGCTTTGCCTTCCTTGATAAGATCGGCGATGGCACCGATGGTTTCCTCATAAGGCACGTCTGGATCAACGCGACAGGCTTGGAAAAGGTCAATGACATCGACCCCGAGGCGTTGTAGCGAGTAGGCGACGAAATTTTTTATCGCCTTCGGGCGTCCATCCACGCCGAGAAAGACGCCGGAGGGCGAAAACATGGCCCCGCATTTCACACTCAGGAAAGCCTGATCGCGGCGGTCCTTTATGGCCTGGGCAATAAGGTACTCAGCGCGCCCCATGCTGTAAAAATCGGCTGTATCTATAAAATTGATGCCTGCGTCGAGTACCGCTTGGATTGTCGCGATGCACTCACAGTCGTCGTGGGGCCTGCGAGCCGCCATTTGCATGCTGCCGAACCCCAAGGCCGATACTTGGGGACCATTGTTGCCGAGTTGTGCTGTTTTCATTGTTTTTACCTTTGTTTTTATTTTTGGCCGAAGAGGACGGCATGTTCTCGATTACTTTTGGCGAAAGTTAATTTGTTTTGCTTTTGCTTGTAGTAAAATTTGCCGTGCGTCGGAGTAAACTTCAACACAACGAGCATCGAATCATCCGGATCGGTGTAGCCCATGCGTTTGAAAAAATCGCCCCACACCGCGTGACGCGTTTTCGGATCGGTCACGATTTCTCCGGTTCCCATGAGCAACAACCCTTGCCCGCCGTCTTGGTAATACATCGACATGTGCGGATTTTTTGCGAGATGCTGCAATTTCTCAGTATCAGCACGAGTGACTGCGTAAGTGACAAATTCCGTGTCTCCTAGGAGCTTCGATGCGGCTTGCGAGGAGTGTCGCAAATTGGACATGACGCGGATTTGCGGAAAGCCGTCCGAGTCAATTGTCCCAACCATGACCAATTCCGTTTTGACCTGTTGTTTATGTGCGGCAGCGTATAATTCCGTCAATGCGGCGTCCGTTTCCTTTTCTGCTGCCGTACCAATTCCAGTCTGTGCCAGTAGTAATCCCATCATAGCTCCTCCTGCCATCTTGACCATGGTTCTTCTGTTCATTGCGGTTGGTATAACCCCGATTTTAGTCTCTTGGTGCATCTTTTTTCTCCTCCTGTATTTCACATTGTTTCAACAAGACCATATCTCCTTTTTCATAGAGTGCACGGACTTCGCCCCGGATAACTATCTCTTCTCCTTTGGACACTTTTCCCAATTTGAGGAAATCTGAAAAAGGAAGCACGCAGAGCAGTCTGCTGTTCCCGCCTTTTTTATCGGATAATTCTACCGAAGGAAGGGCGTATGCATCCGGCCCTGTATAAACCACGAATCCTTTTACGTTTATTGTTTTTTGCGAATACAGTTCGCCTGCGGCTTGCTTGTCGTTTTTGAAGGCATCGTAAAGGTCTTTGGCGGCAATAATTGAATCTGGCACTGCCTCTTTATCGTTTCCATTCGCCAATGTGGAGACCGACAGTCCAACCATGACAAGTATGGCCAAGATGAATATACCTGCAATGGAATGTTTTCTTTTGTTCATGGTGCTCTCACCTTTATTTCTTTTTGGTATCGTGGAGAACCCTCGCTGCCCTCTGCATGTTGCGAACCCGCAGGAGGGCTACTTGGAAGCCCGTTATTGTCGGGTTGTGTAATTTTCATTGTTTTATTGCGATTGTGAGGTGGTTTTGCGCGCGGTTTTTGTTTTCACGCGAAAAATTTTTAGCACGGCCACGAAATAGACCGGGATGAAAAATAGTCCGATAATCGTTGTGGAGAGTACTCCGCCGACGACTCCGGTGCCGACGGCGTTCTGGCTTTCTGAGCCGACTCCCGTGCCAATGGCGAGCGGAAGCACGCCGAAACCAAAGGCTAGGGAGGTCATAAGCACCGGGCGCAGGCGCTGGCGAACGGCGTGCACGGTGGCAGCGATGAGTTCACGGCCTTTGTCGTATTCTTCTTTCGCAAACTCGACGACGAGGATGGCGTTTTTCGCGGTGAGGCCGATGATGGTGATGAGGCCGATTTGAAAATAAACGTCGTTGGG
>JAITVQ010000108.1 GCA_031285745.1 Puniceicoccales bacterium
CAGCAACAAATCACTGAACTTACCAAGCAAATTACCCAATTGGAAAAACAACGTCAAACCGCCAGTGACGTTGCTCCCATTGACGCCATGCTGGTTTCCTACCGAAATAACATTGATGCCAATACGCGCCGAATTCAGGCATTGGAAGCGCGGATCGACCAAATGAAAAAGAACCCTTCAAAACCCCTTTCAGAGCAGGGTGCCCCTTGGACAGCCGGTATCTTTGAGCACGCCTCTGGTAAAGTACTTCCCCTAGTAGTTTTTGAATAAGGCACTGAATTACGTGAAAACGGGTGACAAAGGACAATATGCCCAAGGCATCAAACTTGAGATTGGTCAAGTATGTCAGATATAAAGTAAAAGCTTTCCAATCAAAAATTTCCTCATTAGCATGCACGGGTGCCGGGGGATTGCCGGAAATACAATACCTTGGTTGTTGGGAATACCGGCAGCAGCTTAATCACTGGCTGAGAGTAATCCCCGGCTTATTTTGACTCGCCATTTATGTCGGAAATAACAGGGAACAATTTAACTGGATAACAAACTAATCCTATGCGTTTGTGCGGTTAACTTCTAGTCTGCTTCCAATGAATTTTAACATCAGACAATCCAGACTTGGTAGAATCAATTTCGCGAACCCCATTGTGACAGGTATAAACTACTGTTTTCGTATTTTCATCGTATTGGTCATTTTTACGGCAATGTCAGCTTCCAGGCTTCAAGCTGATCCCGATTTCAAAGATCCAAGTTTCGGTGAACCCATCTCGGAAAAAGCCAGCATCCGGATATGCTCCTCCGGAGATGATGACATGCCGGAACTGCATGCCTGCCTGGTGCGGGGCCCGGTCATGCCGAATGCCTTCGTCACCGCCTCGGAACAACTGCCGTGGGTGATTCTCGACCTCAAACAATCCCGGCAAATCACGGGTATACATATTCGCAATACTCCGGGCAAAAACGGGGCAAAAAATACCGGACTCACTGTGGAATTTTCCAGTGACCGGAAAACATGGACTTCGGTTTTCCAGGGTCCCGATACCGCTCCGGCGGAATGGAAAATCGATCTATTGGAAAAGAACACGCCGACTCGCTACGTTCGGATCGGACTCAAGCAAGATAACCCCCGCGTGTTCCGGCTCAGTCGCGTCACTGTCTATGCAAAATAACCATGGGACGCACTTTCATAAAATCGCTTTTTCTGCTGGTCGCTCTAATCGGAACGACGCATGGGTTGTCCGCTAATGATGCCGACAATAATTGGTTGGCGGCAACAAGGGTCACAATAAAGAGTACGCTCGACTCAGGCCACAGGCTTGCTCCCGCCACGCTGCTTGACCAACTCGACAGCAACAAAGAATTTCGCACCGCACTCGCTTTCTGGAAACTCGGCAATATTTGTTCCCCGGAAAAGTTGGATGAATTTTTGCAGGATTCCTCCAGCAAGGATTTCGGCGATTGGTTGCAGAAGAACCCGGAAATACTGGAGACATACCTTGTCAGCCGTCCGCTCGTTGGAAAAACCCGGGGAGCAGGAGCACTCAAGGCTTGGGCGGCCATTTGGAAAAACGATCCGGAGTCCCGTGAAGGATTCTGGCTCAAGGCCGCCATCGGACAAACCCTCGCCACCAAGGCCGCCGCAGATGAAACCGATGTCAAGAAGGCGCTCGAACGGTATCAGTTCATGAAGCTTTGCGTGAAAGAAAAACGCTATTTTCCCGACTTCGAGGAACTGACTCCATGGGAAATTCGCTTTGTCGCCAACACGGGAAAACCCATCAGCGAGGTTGAATGGTGCCAGAAGTTCCTCGTTGAAAAAAAGCCCAACTTCAAAATCGATAACATTGGCGGTAGCGGTTACGCGATTCCCTACCGGTTGAAAAACTACCGGGGCGTCAGTGTCCACAAAGGCAAGGAATACTACGACAACAAACCGGTCACATTTGCCCTCCAGGTCGAGTACGGCGGCGTTTGTGGCGCGATCTCCACACTCAGTTCATGGTTTGGCGTCTCCAAGGGAATTCCGGCCATGACAGTGGGACAGCCAGGCCATTGCGCATTGATCTGGAGAGTCGGGCCCGGAAAATGGAAAGTCGGCAATAACATCTCGGGATGGCCCAAATCCACTTCGCTCTCCGAAACTTTCCAATGGGGAAATCATCCCTCGCAGGTATTTCCCTTTGGTGAGTTTCAGTCGAACAGCCAGCAAGCCCTGCGTTCCTGCCTCGCCCTCTGGACTTCGGAATACATGGCCGAGCAAGACATGGACGCTGCGCGTCGTGTAGCCATTTGTGAGAGCGGACTGACTGCCAGCCTTTACAACTATGACCTGTGGCGAGAACTGGCCAACGGATTGACTGCCAAGAAAGCACAGCCCGACGAATGGAGAAGAGACGCAGTGATCCTAGCCAAGTCCTGGTCTAAATACCCTTTGCAGGCGCCTCAGTTACTGGAATATTTTTCTCCCGGATTCCTCGCCTCAGCCAAGGGAAGAGGAATCAGCGACTGGATCGGTGTCGTTGCCGATGCATTTTCCAACCAGGAAACCCCGCTGCCAGGCCGCGAATGCGTCGCCACCGGATATGCGAACTTCCTTGCTTCACAAATGCGTCAGGTCGGGCTTAACGCGAGACTGGCCAATCAGGTTGCCCAGGGAACCATCGGCAGGGATTTTTGGAAAAAAGTACCTGAGGACAAAAGGGAAAATGTAGATACTCTCTTTCGCAGTGCGATCCGGGCAGGTGTAAAGAATCCCACAGTTTCCACATCCATCAGCAAGGGATACTACGTCGCGTCGCTTGATGATCCCAAGCTTACCCTCTTGACCAAATACTTTTTTAATAATCTTCTCACGGAAGCACGCAGAAAACAACAAACGAGCGGTGCACTGAGCATTGCCCGCATGCTGATCCTTTTTGCCGAGGATGCGGACGATGATGAAGCCGTGGCCCTCAATACCTTTTTCGCCCTGCAAATCCGGTTGGAAAGCGCGCCCAAAAATGACAAACTCTGGCGTCAGCTTACCCCCGCATTGATTGCCAACGCCAAAACCTCCGGGACTGTCATGGGATATACGATGGAGTTTCTCCGGCAGCCCGGCCTGAAATCCGATAGCTATTCCAAGGGCATCCAAAAAATCGCATTGGCCATCCAGCAACAGTTGCAGCCCCAAACAGAGAAAACCTAATGGGACGAATGGACTCCGTCCCTTAACTCAAGCTCTCAGCAGCTTTTAGTTCATCTTCGCCCAACCTCAGCTTCTCCAAGCAAAACTTTCGCATATCGTCCATTAGCGGCGCGGCAAAAGTCCGTTGAAAATGAGGACTCTTGAATTCCAATCGGGC
>JAITVQ010000241.1 GCA_031285745.1 Puniceicoccales bacterium
CTGGTAATCCCAGAGGTTGGTAGCAGAGAAAATCCTTGGCCGGATTTACCAAATAATAAAAGAACCTGCCCTCGGGAAAATTTACTAACGCTTGGACCTGTTTACAGCTCTGGTATCAGCAGTCCATTGCCACTCTCCACCACTGAGATCAACATCGTTGTAAAAATTGGTGTTGGTATTTGGCGGAAGCGGCGCAGTCCCAACCTTAAAAAGGACCGGTTTTCCATTAGGCTTGCTGGACCCCGATTGGGCTTCTTCCATAAACAACACCGCCCAAAAGCTACTCCCCGGGGTTTCCCCGATCAATATCTCAATGGGATAGCTGCGCCCCTTGATAACATCAATCCACGGTCCGCAACGTAATTTCCTCATGCCTTTTTGGCTGGAAACAAAATGGTCGTTTGTTCCCAGCAGACGCTCGCTTTCCTTGTGCTGTAATCCCTTGCCAAAACGCAGATCAATACTGGGATTGGAAAATCCGGAATCCAAGACAACCTTCTTATTGAAACGGGTCACGAGAATATCATCTCCAAACCCCAGAAAACGAATCCGGCCTGATTTCGGGGCAATGACATTCCCCTTATAGAGAGCCAGCCACCGGCTCGGCTTTACAAATTCCTCGACATTGAATGCCTTGGGCGCGCCGTTCGCCGACATAGGAGGGATATAGACTTGGGAAAGTGTCAGCGTTTCCGGTGCCCGGAAATAAGCATCAAGCATGGATGTATCCCAGTCTCTTTGCAGAAAGTTATATAGAACCTTGTTATATCCCCACGAATCCGCGATGGGAGATCCGGCATGATCGCCAACCTTGTCCTCATACCCCTTTTTAAGATCCACGGGCTGTCGGTCATGGGTTTGCTTGATGTCGTAAAATGTCCCCGCCAATCCGGTACCAACAAATCCTCGGATTCCGAAAAGAGAGACCATGTTTTTCCCTCCTCCTTTTCCTACGCCGATACCGGTGCCTTCTCCACCACCGGCACCGCCTCCCATCCCCTTGGAAGAGCCGCCCATCAGCGCGCCACTCTCAAAAGCCGACATGCTCATGGTTGGCATATCCGGTAATGCCACGCTGCTGTTCACGCCTTTTACAGTAATCTTGTTTGGCGATTTGATCATCGACCGGGCATTCTTGGGCTGAATCCGGTGCTCGAAATTTCTGGCCCGATCACCTCCGGTCCCGCCTCCCGCACCCGTTGAGAAAGTGGTGGGATCTTCGGGCGGGGACTCGATCAACACCGAGACCACCCAGAATATGGCTACCAAGGCCAGAATGATATGAATGACCAATGATATCAAAAAAGCATCCCCGCCAAAGTTGGACCAGCTTAGCTTTCTTCGGGGAGGCAGTATCTCGGTTGCCGCCACCCCCTGCTCCACATGTCCCTCAACAGGGACGGAGGCTTCCAGGTTGGTTTTATCTTCGCTAGGTAACGGCTGGCTCATACAGGTAGGGTAATTCAATAACTAGTGATAGACGCGAACGCCTTGCTTAAAAGCAAGGAGTCTCCCTGTATAAATTAACAGTTCACTGGCTTCTTCGCCTGATTTCAGCGCAGAAGTTTTCTCATATAAACCAGCGTGACTTGGGAAGACAGCACACGTTCCTCAAAAATATTATATCCTATTTTTTGATACATTCTGATGTTCTCCAAACTTCTTGATCCGGTGAAGAGTTCGCAGCAATCCGCCTGCGGAAAAACATTTTCGCAGGCTCTCACCAAGGAACTGCCAATGCCTTGCTTCTGGAATACGGGGTCCACGCTCAGGCGTCCCAACATCGCAACATGACCGCGCAATTCCACACGAATGGAGCCTGCCAACACGTGCCCCTGTTCAGCCTTCAGGATAACTTCACGTGTGAATGCTTCCCTGATCTCATCCTCGGATTCCAATAATGGAGGAATCGAGACATCATTATAAAGTTTCGCCTCCGCTTCGAATGCCTTTTTCTGGATAGACAAAATCCCAGGCAAATCTCCGGGCGTCGCCTTGGATATTTTCACATCTTCTTTTTCAACGTCTCGCTTCATTGCTTCAACAGCAGGGCAATCAAAGATTGCCTGCTTTTTTCTCCAAAACTGTCTCCGGCGAAACTTTCAAGGGAACGACCGCATTGTAGATGTCTCCCTTCTTATCACGCGTGGCAAAGAAAACCGCCCGGGGAGTTTTTCCCTTCTCCAGAAAAACCTGTGGGCGTTCTTTTTTTAGCAGAGTAGTCTTGGTTCCGTCAGTCCATTCGACAGACATATTGTAGGCAAGAGCAGGATCGGTCAGCGTCCAATCGAGTCCGTTTTTTGACCATGCCATGAACCCGCTTCCTGCCGGAATCAGTTTTCTATCCATGGCCTTGGCCACCATGAGATAGTTATTCCCGTCGTGCCAAATATACGGATCCTCCACGCTCGCATCCCGTCCGTTGATCTTGATGAAACGATCCTCGGTCAGCTTCTTATACGGTCCCAATATATTATCCGCCCGGACTGCCCCAAAATGCAGTGCCCTGTTTTTCAAACGAGCCGGATACGGAACAGGCGCGCTTTTATAGATCAGGAAAACAGACCCGTCTGCAAGAATGGTTGCCGCCGGGTTTGAAGTAATTGCCGCATCCCACCCGTCGGGGTTTGTTTCGAGAATGGGTTTTTCCATTCGCTTCCACGGCCCCTGGGGAGACGGCGCGGTAGCGACTCCGATTCGCTTGGCATTCCAAGCCTTCCCATAATTCTCCTGGCTCAGTTTTTGCGTCCCATCAGGACGGGAGAAATAATAACGCACGCCGATATAAAACAAGACATATTGCCCCTTGTATTTATGAATGGACGGATTGTGCGTGGCACAACCATCCCAGAACTCAGGGCCGCGTGGAGGCAGAACACTCTGCTCGTATTTGTATGGGCCGGCCAGTTTATCGGATGAGGCCAGCACGACTTCAGAATTGGTCACCCAGCAATCCATACCCGTCTTCTTCGGCCAACGGGAAGCAAACATATAATAGCGTCCATCATCCCCCTGGATCACCGAAGCGCCCCAGATGATATAATCATCCATCTTAAAGGAACCTCCAATTGGAGCCTTGTCCCATTGATTACTAAACGGATTTCCCGGAGCAACGGCATCCGTCTTCGTTTCTTCGGCAGATGCGACTCCCATCGCACATCCAAATACAACCACACACAGCAAAGTCAGGAACGGTCTTGGAAAAGAGTAACGCATATATTCAGGCAAAGGCAGGTTGAACAAAAACAGGCATCATTAGTTTTGTGATATTACCCAGTGAAACAAGACCTAGTTTTCGGGGTATAAATTTTAACCTTTTCGATTTCGAGAAGATGCTTCATCAAAACGAAGTGGAGACGAAATACAGCATCAGGGAGGGCACGTCCGGCGACACCGCAGATATCCTGGAGATACATCACCAGGCATTCAATGGTCGAACTGATGTGGTCGATCTCACCAGAGACTTGTTGGTAGATCCCAGTACAAGTCCCATGCTATCTTTGCTGGCCATACACGACAATAAACCTGCCGGGCATATCCTATTCAGCAATGCTTCCATCGCAGGATTTCCTGACAACCCTTTGCTTCATATCCTCGCCCCATTGGCAATAAAACCCGAATACCAACGGAAACAAATAGGGGGCTTATTAATCAAGGAAGGTTTGGCCAGATTGCGTGCAATGGGATCGAAAGCAGTCTTTGTCTTGGGCCATCCGTCATATTATCCAAAATCAGGATTTATCCCCGATGCAGGGAAGCTGGGATTTCCCGCACCGTATCCGATTCCTGCCAAGGACGCGGACGCCTGGATGGTCCAGTTTCTCGTGGAAGACCATTCCTCCATTCCCAGAGGAAAAGTCATTTGCGCAAAGGCGCTGGATGAACCACAGCACTGGAGAGAATAATCAAAACAATTTTCGAGTTACACAGAGAATCGTTTCGAGATCAGTCGAAAACTCCGTTGAAGGTTTTTTATGCTACCCAAACTGGCTACGCTATTAGGAATTCTGACCATCGGGCTGCTTAGTCCTGGGCCGGATTTCTTTCTGATTGTCAAAAACAGCATGAGCGGATCGCGCATGCGAGCGTTTGCCACGGGTTGGGGTATTGCAGCCGGACTGGGCATCCAGGTTTCCGCGATTGCCCTCGGGCTGGGCATAGCCCCTCCCGTCGTGATTCATTCCGTCCAACTGGCCGGAGCCGCGTTTCTGACTTATGTCGGAATCAAGGCGTTGCTATCTCGTCCTGATCCTCAGACCAAAGAAGTCACGCCAGCCAGTGGCGCTGTTACTGATGCCGACACACCACCGCCCGGTTCCACTCAATCACGAATTCGGCAAAACGCCATGGCAGGATTCATGGAAGGATTTCTTTGCAATGTAACCAACGTGAAGGTGTTTGTTTTCTTCACCAGCCTCATCTCGCAATTCGTGACAGTCGGCTCACCTGCGTATTGGAAATGGGTGGTACTGGCCACCGCAGTGATCCATGGTGCAGTAACCTGGTCGCTGATTGTCACCGCACTATTGTCGCCGATTGTCTCGCGCCAACTGGCCAAGGCCCAACGCTGGCTGCCAAAGGCATTCGGGATAATCCTGATTGGATTCGCGACGTGGATCGTCTGGGAAAACCTGAAGAATGGAATTACGAATTAGAAATTACGAATTACGAATTTAGATAACTCAGAGACAAGGCAAGCTACCTCTTCTCTCTGCTGTTTTTTCATTCATAATTCGTAATTCGTAATTATTCTTTAAACAATTCCGTCCAACGCGTCTCATCAAATCCCACGACGCCGAATCCATCGCCTAGCAGGAACGGGCGTTTGACCAGATTTCCGTTGGAAGAAAGCAAGGCAATGGCTTCCTTTTCAGACAAGGTTTGGAGTCTCGCCGAAAGATTTTGCTCGCGATAGTCCTGTCCTGACGTGTTGAATAATCTCCGAATCTCACCGTCGTAATAACCCAGCATGGTTTTCAATTCGGACGGACTGGGAGGTGTCTCCCGGATGGGACGCTCTTCAAAGGCTACGCCTCGGGATTCCAACCAATCCACCGCCCGGCGGCAAGTGCTGCACTTGGCATAAGTGTAAACAACTGTCGGTGCTTTTTTCATGGTAACAACACCCTTGGTGGTTTTTCCATCCATGCAAGTTGCAATGTGCATTAAACAACTTCCGTACCTTCTTTCTCGTTTTCTTTGTTCTTTTTCTGTTTTTCCACTGGCATCCTGAAACAATGGCCTCAATTCGCGTCACCAACCTCACTAAAAGCCTTGAAAGTATTCCCATTCTTGCTGGCGTGAGCCTGGACGTGGCCCAAGGAGAAATGCTTTTTTTGCTCGGTCCGGGAGGCAGCGGCAAAAGCACACTTCTGCGAATTATCTCCGGCAGCGTTGAGCCGGATGTAGGAAAAGTATTCATCAACGAAGTTGATGTTACCCGTTCCTCGGCCTACACACGCGGGATTGGGATCGTGCCACAAAACAATGTCTTGTGGCCACACCTGGGAGTCCGGGAGAACATCGCCTTCTCGCTTGGGCAGCAACACCTCCCGGCTGAAGATATTCGCCGGGCAGTCCATTCCGCGCTTGGCGCAGTCGGGCTGGATGGCGTCGGAGACCGTAAACCCGCCAAACTCTCGGAAAGTGAACAACAACGCGCGGGGCTGGCCCGGGTGTTTGCCATCAATCCCAAGGTGCTCCTGCTCGACGAACCTTTTTCCGATCTGGATGCGCGACAGAAAAGGACGTCTTTTGATAATGTGCAAAAATTCTGCCGCGAACAGAACATTGCCGTCATCTGCGCTACCCAGGATCATCGCTCAGCCTTTTCCTTCGCAGACCGTATCGCCGTGTTGATTGCGGGAAGAATTCACCAGATTGCCTCGCCATTGGAGATATATCGGCGTCCGAAAACACGTTTTGTCGCCGACTTCGTCAGCGCGGCCAATTTGATCGACGGTACGATCATCCATGCCGGGGCCGGTGAGTTTATCGCCCAGACCAAACTCGGGGAAATCCGGGGCGCGTTGTCCGATCCCGAGGAGAATCCCGAATCCGGCACCCCCATCGACATTGCGATCCGTCCCGAGGCTATCCATCTTGATGTCATGGCTCCGGAAGAAAATGCCTTTCAGGGGGAAATAACTGGAACTGAATACTTTGGAGGGAGTGCCTGGGTCTATTTCAAGACAGCCGCAGGCATAACCTTGCGGGTGGTTGAACAAAATCCACGGACAACCGGTAGTTCAAACTTTGAAGCTACATGCGCATGGGTTGCGCCGGAAGACATTATCGGTATCATCAGAAAACATGAGTGAACGGGCACATACATTTGGGAAAGAATTCCTTCGAACCACGAAACTGGCGCTGCCGATTACCATCGGGCTGGTCGGGCAGGGTTTGCTGTATTTGACCGATACTGCCATGGCCGGCTATGTCGGCAATTCCACTGCCGACCATGATACCGCGCAGGCTGCTTCTGCCTTTGGCGGGGTTTTTTCCATGCTGCCTTTCGTCTTTGGCCTGGGATTAGCGGTCGCAGTCCCTGTGCTTACTGCCCAAAGCCGGGGTGCCGGGAAACCGGAAAACGGATCAGCGGCCCTGCGCCATGGCGTGTTCATCACGTTCCTGTTCGGAATTGTCGTCGCCTCCATCCTTCATCTTTCCATTAATTTCCTGAATTATTTCGGTCAGGATCCGGCAGTGGTGGCTACGGCCAAGCCTTACACCATCTTCATGACATGGAGCATTGTGCCGGCGCTCATGTTTCAATGCTTCAAGAATTTTCGCGAAGCCATCCTGCAACCGTGGGTATCCTTGTTCTGGCTGATCATCGGCATCATTACCAACGTCGCGCTCAACTGGGTGTTCATGTTTGGAAATCTGGGTGCCCCGGAAATGGGCTTGGCCGGGGCAGGATTGGCCACACTGCTCGCACGGGTTGTCATGCTCGTCGGCATCGCCCTCACTCCCGGCGGGCAACCTGTCCGGTGGCGGGATGGCATCAGTCGCTTCTGGTTGCGGGCGTCGCTCAAGCTCGGTGTTCCCAGCGCTTTCCAATGGGGATTTGAAGCCACTATTTTTGCCGTGGCTCCGATTCTCATCGGGCTCTTCGGCAAAGAGCAGCAGGCCGCCCACCAGATAGTCTATAGCATGGCCTCCTTCGCGTTTATGGTTCCGCTGGGAATTTCGCAAGGAGCCAGCATTCGCGTTGGAGAAGCCTTTGGCGCAAAGAACCGCGAAAGCATCAAAAAAATCGCCGGAGGCGCCATGCTGTTCTCCGTGCTATTCATGACCTGTTACGTCATCTGGTCCATGTCTGCCCGCCATTGGATACCCAGCATTTTCCGCCCTGACTCGGTAGGTACCGAGACAGCCTCCCTCGCCGCCGACTTTATTATTGTCGCCGCCGCTTTCGCCCTCTTCGACGCCATTCAGGTTGTCGCCAGCGGAGCCCTGCGCGGGATCAACGACGTCCTCTTCACGTCCATCGCGGCATTTACCTGCTACTGGATTATTGCTATGCCGGTAGGCTGTTTTCTTGGTTTCACTATGAACATGAAAGGACTCGGAGTCTGGCTTGGACTGGCCATTGGCATTTTTGCCGCGGCTGTCACCCTCGGAACCCGCCTCATTTACAAAAGCACTCACTTGAAATTCCAAGCGATACCGTCGACGCATTGAGAGATAGTGCTTCGTCCTTTGCTCATCCCTGCCAGCACGATTATGACCCGCACACAGTCAAACAAAAGATTATGGAAAAACTGACACCTAAAACAGAAAAATGCCCTTTCGCGGGGAACTGTTTCCCCGCTATCCCCTTTCAGGGTGGATTCAGAATAATTCTACCTATATCAACCACTAAAAGCGGGCACTCATAGCCGTCCCGCACCCCGGCCTAGAGGTAGGGAGGTAGCTATAAATAACCCAAGATTATAAGCGTATGGGCAATGTAATTTGTGGTCTAATAGGAATAAGTGTTTTAGCGTATGTTCGAAGAATATCGTTATAAAGCTCAGCATGCTTAGGTGCTTCTACCGTAACAATAAGCGCATATCGAATTTTCTTTGCCCCACGTGTACTTGCTCCAGCAGCGCGCGCATTGTAATGAATATCGAATGCAGGATTTCTTAACCCGCTTCCTCGCATTGTTTTTGCTGATCTGTGTAAAACCGTCTCCCATTTGCCTCGATCAGCGCATCGAACATCTTCTGTATCGAAATTTTTCATATCAAAAAACCCACGAGTATCTGCGTTAGTACTTCCATCCTTAATCTTTTCGTCATTGGGACGAAAAAATATCTCTAACCCTGCTCGCGTATATGCAGCTGCATCCTGAGGATCAGTAGGAGATGCATAACAAAAAGTCGCTTTTAATCTTATATTTCCTGTTAACCCACCCTTCGGTAACGGTATTGGTGCACGTAAATACTTACCTGGCTTCAATTCGCCTTCGTAAACGATACGCGCAACTCCATCTGGGCATGTAATTATCTGCATTAAATCTTCAGGAATCTTTCCCCACCCAACTTCTTCTTTTCTGTGCTGCCTTGAATCAGCAGAGTGCACTAAGAGTGCTTTTATTGCTAAAGGACTAAGTCCATCACCAAGAATTGCACAGACCCCCACAGCACTACGAAGCAAATATGGGGCTGCAAAGCTAGTACCTAATTGTGGTGTCAATATAGGACTATTTCCCGAAGTAAGCGTATGAAAATAATTTGTACTGGCCCCACCAAATGCCATTAAATCAGGCTTTACCACCCCAGGACTTCGACCAGGTCCTATTGCACTGTATGAAGCGCGACCCCATTTAATTGAAACATCATTTGCTGCTCCTACTGACAAGGCATTTACACAGTCAGACGGTACCTGTATCCGGGCGTTACCTGATGCATGGTCACGTTCGCCATTATTGCCAACAGCAACAGTCATTAAGGTATTCCCATCACTCAGCAAATCATCAATCACCGAAGTCCAAGCATGAATATCCGTATCTTCAACGGGAAGATCAGGACCTAAACTTAGATTGATAAATTGATATTGGCGGGATAATAAAACCTCCTCGATAAACCCCAAGGTTCTATAAAGCTCCAAAGGATCCTCTGTCGATGAGTCATTATCCAATACACGTAAATGATCTACATAAGAGAACGGTCGAGCAGCTGCAGAATTTGGCGTAATAGGCCCAAAAAGAAAAGCAGAGGTCACCGCAAGACCATGCTCTAGAGCCGCTGGATCGTCTGCTGCGTTAGGATCAAGCAACCGGTATGAATTAAGCCAAGGCTGAATTGGATGTTGCCCAGGAAGACCTCCATCTAAAATTGCAACCTTGGGCTCACGTGATAAAGGTTGTTCAATTGGCAAACTGCAATTCACAGTAATCCCACTGGTCCGTGAAATAGGACGCATTCCCCTCAACTTCGGCACAGGACGAATAACTCTGATAAATGCAAATTGCGCAATCTGCCCGATAATTGCACGAGGACAATTGATAGGAACAAACCAAAGATTACCTGCAGTAAAACCAAGATCTGGATAAATCTCTATACCAAGATCATTTGCATAATTTGAAAATGATTGTTTTATGAAATCTCCGTCCATACTTGGCAATAGATGCATGCCGATCTCGTAATAATCTTGGTTCGGACTCCCGGTTATAATTCGAGCCTCTGGTGTAAAAGCAGAAAAATGCTCAATATGTGCTAAATCAAGAGCCTCATCTGTGCCATCTTCAATCTGCTTTGCCCAAGAAACAAGATTCCGAAAAGTTGACCGTTTACCCGCCACGAAAAACTCTGTCGTTGTAGACAAGGTAGGAGTTCCCTTTTTAGTCCACTTTTCTGGCCGAACTTTAACCTTGCGACTCCCAACAGATTCTAACTTTGTATCTCGTAGCATTGCCGATGGAAAAAAAGATCGGGCAATGTAACTTGGATTAATCATTAATCGAGCAACCCCAAAGTCGGCAGGGCATGCACTTGGAGGTAATTGATCTAGTTCTTCCGCTGTTTGTTCGAACTCAGAAGACAGTCGTGTTATAGCTTCCTTTAATGTATAAGCTTCCTTTTTCGCCATCGACCTTCGAGGGGGCGGAATATCATGGGCCAAAAGATGACCACGTCCGATCAAGAAGTTTGTTTGATTCATAAATGCCATAAGATCAGTTTTTTAGTTTTTTGATTTATGTTTACGGATGGTATCTCGACTAACTCCAGTAATTTCTGAAATGGTATGCTGTGAAAACCGGGTTCCCTGTGCCAATAAAACGGCAAAATTAATACGCTCATGATGGTCCAGCATCCCTGCACGAGCTCGAACAAGGTCTTCAACCAATTCGATTGGATTTACAGCATGTAATGCAACTGTACGACGGAATCGTTGGATTTCTTTTTCAATATCGCTGAAAGACTGCCCTTGAAAAGCATATGTTAAAATTTTGAGCCAAGGTCTAAAATTCTCTATGTCCTGATCGAGAAATTGATTTATCGCAAGTTCGACTGTATCAAGCGTAGGAATCTTGAATTCTATGGTTAAATCAAATCTTCTCCACAATGCGGGATCTATTAACTCAGGGTAATTGGTTGCTGCTAACAGCAAACTACTTGCTGGCCATGCGTCCACCTCTTGTAGAATAACAGTAACTAGGCGTTTAAGTTCGCCTACATCACTATTGTCACTTCGCCTTTTTGCAATTGAGTCAATCTCGTCTAAGAGCAACACACAAGGTCGAGTTTTTGCAAAATCTAGAGCTGTTCGCAAATTGCTGCCACTTCGGCCCAAAAGGCTACTCATTACCGCCGTAAGATCGAGTATGTATAATGGCAACTTTAATTGCGCTGCTAGCCAACGTGCAGTTAGCGTTTTGCCCACTCCCGGAGGCCCAACAAAAATGGCCGAACGTGCGGGCTGCAATCCTCTTGATAAAAGCAAATCTGCTCGTTGCCGCTCCTGAATCAATTGCTCCAACGCTTGCTGCAATTCTTGAGATAAAAGCGGAGTCACACAATCTGGAGAATCTTCGAACACCTTTAATAAAGATAATCGAGATTCATCATCTGCTGGCATCAATTGATTTTCAGGAGCGTGAAATGACAATGCCTTTCGCATAACTGACCGAGGCTTTGGTAAATGACTCTGGAGGTAGGTATCCATAATCTCCGCTAAGTTCGGATCTGTGTTGCGATATTTTCGAACAAGGCGGGCCACGAAAAGCCTCACATCTTCAGTTTGCTGGAAAAGCGCTAGCCTTACGACCTGGGCTAAATCTGATTTTAGTTGATCCATTTATTCCCTCTGCCTCCTAAGTTGTTGTTTTATGGCAATAAGTGATTTCATTGAAATGGACTAATATTATAGATTTTTTATTTTTCAAGCAAATAAGGAAACATTTTCTTGCTTTCAGCTAAGTATCACATTTTCAACAAAGTGAGTTTTGGAAAAAAATCATCTTTGCTGCAGTCACAAATAAACGGTGCCTTAATAAGAAAAAACATTAACAAATATGACCATTCAAACCCAGCATTCTAATAATTTCTCCTTCTGAAAAAGATGCCCAATAATCTCAGAGAACCCGAGGCACAAACGCGGCCACAATCCGAATGAGTGGCTAAACTAACCCCGATGGATAAGGAGCTAATGGAGGTGAGAGGAGAGTTCGAATCCCACAAGGGTTACAGTTTTCACTTTCGCACTCACCAAGAGATTCAACAGGTTACCTTAGAATTTCCCAAACTCAGTTCAGCATGAGAACTACCAGGACAAAGAGGCAGAACTTACAGGATGAAATGATGGATAGGAAAACGAGAGATCACCGGAATGTCCAAGTTCAGGTGAGTGCTGGTGGCTCTAGGGCGCGTTAAGACATCCATCCATTCATAGCTAGCTTTCCGTTCTGCTCTAATTTTCCTGTCAAATAGCCCGTCTGATACCTGATCAATCGCCGGTGAGAGTAGCAAAACCGTCGCAGATGCCCCTTTCGTCCGCGAACGATGCCATGAAGTACAGTGGACGTGTAATATTCCTCCATGAACAAAACCACCAAGTCCACTGGACACGGCTCCTCCGACAAAAAACAAACCATGAATGCCACTGGACGTGTCATAATCCTCCACGGACGAAACCATGAAGTACAGTGGACATGGCCCTTTTGTTCGTGGACGAAAGGACCATGTCCGCTGCACTTCATGCGTTGCTTAAGACAGAGTGACAGCATTAATAGGATACAGAGAAGAAGAGGATAGACAGGAAAACGAGAAATCTTCGGGATTCCGAACGTTCAGGTGAATTTGCCTTGGATCGGCGATTGGGAGGGATGTTATAGTTATATTAGAATACCATCATACCCAACGCATTCACCTGCCCGGAATCATTCAACGCTAACTCGATCTATTTCGGCCTGCGGCTCATCGGCAAAATGAATGATCACATCACTCACACCATTGCCTCCAATCAAATGATCCCTGAGCAACCATTCCCGGACAAATTTGCCAAAAGCTTCCTTGGCCTTGTCCTTTGCCAGCTCCGCGTGCTCCGGGGCACGTTCATTGAGCTTTGTGGTGAGTGATCTTATGATTTTATCCTTGGCCTCTTCCTTATTGAAGCGCAGCCAGCTCGTCTCGATGCGCACCTCCATCTTTTCGCTATCGAATGCCACCGGCAGCATCGGCTGCAATTTGGGCGCAACTACCACGCAGTGGAGTAAGTCGCCATGCCTGGAAACTTTCACCTCCATCGGGTCGCTGAGTTTCACGTAGTAGCGAAACATGGCAGGAGCGCGGATCTCGCTCATCGTAGTGCCGATGGGTACATTATAATCCGAATAAGGAACTTTATAGGAAAGCTTATCATCATCGCGGAAAGTTTCCATCACCTCCACTTCGGCCAACACCAATACATCACCGTTGGTTGCGCGGATGCTCGCGATGGATTCCAGGATAGACCGGGTAACCGCACGTTCGAGCTTGGGCACAGCCGCAGAAGTTATGCGCTCCATGCCGTTCATCACCACAAACACAATCAACGCAATGGCAAGCAATGGCAGCGTAATAAAAACAGCCCAATAAAGCAGCCTGCTATGTTTGCGCTTTTCCTCCATTGTGGTGTCTTCGATGGGAATAATATTACGTTTCAGGTGAACAGCAAAAACACGAAGGGAAACCTTTATTTTGGCAAGGTCTATATCCGTTTCTGAAAATCAGCCTGGCTCATCAACAGCGAGCGCACGGTTTTGACCAGAAAATCTTTCTCAAAACAGTGCGCCCGTAGATCCCAGCAGGATGCCTGCTTATTTCACGTAAGTAATAACCTCCTGGGGCGCAAAACGCACCTTCTTCCGCAGGGCATACTTATCGTCAGCCGCCCGGTAACCCGCTGCACACGCCACCACGGTTGAATAATGACTGCCGGTCAGCCCGAGTATTTCATCGTACTCCTCCGGCTGAATTCCACCCAGCGCGCAGGTATCGACCCCCAGCATCGCGGCGCAGGTCATGAATTGCCCCAGTGCGATGAAAACCTGGTTCCGCTGGGAAGGATTGAGTGTTCCGTCCTTGGAGGCACCCACCACATATCCTCCCACCATATCCCGGAAGGCATTCAAGGATTCGGTATCCACCCCAAGCACCTCGGCAGCCCGGGCAATATACCTCTGCACATAGGCCGCATCAATATCCTTGCGAAGGGCGAAAACCACCAGATGCGAACAATCGGCAGGCTGGGTATTCCCATAGGAAACAGCCTTCAACTTGGCCTTTACCTCGGGGTTGGTAACCACAACAAATTTCCAGGGCTGAAGACCCAATGATGACGGTGCCAGTAACAGGGCCTTCTCCAAGGTCGCCCAAATGTCAGGCGCAATTTTCTTCGCGGCATCAAATTTCTTGGTGGCGTAACGCCAGTTAAGCACTGCCTCCAGTTGGGCAGTTGGTATGGGATTTGGTGTAATCATAATGCTGGAAAGCAATATATACCAACATGACGCACACACAAGGCGATTTGGGAGATTTCCCTCCGACTAAAGATAACACGGAGCCGCCGAGAAAGGCAGCAGGCACAAAGGAGCAAAGGCACAGAGGGGAATGCGAAATTTAAAATTAAAAGTTTAAAATTTAAGGTAATTATCCATGACATGAGTTGCCGCCGTTGTCACAATCTGAACGCGATATACTGCAAACTAAACGCTTCTCTATTTCTCCGCGAACTCCGAGTGAGTTTCTTTAAAAGGCAATGACTCGAAACGGGAGAATCTGCGCCAAGTAAACTTACCGGGAAGATCCCTCCGCCGCAATCTGGCGCAATGCCTCGTAGGCAACAACTCCGGCAGCCGTGGAAAGATTCAATGAGCGCAACGTATCGTTATACTGGGGAATCTTTACGCGATACTCATGACCGATTTCCTGGTGCAGCCAATCGGGAGCCCCATGGCCCTCATTGCCGAAAACCAATCCGTCGCCATCCTTGAAGCGGGCATCCCAAATGGTTTTCTCCGCCTTGGTGGTCAGCAGCCAAAGGCGGCCCGTCGGACGCACCTCGCTTTGCCTGAAAGTACTCCAATCGGCATGATGATGCACATCAAGGGAGTGCCAGTAATCCATCCCGGCCCGCTTTAGTTGGGCATCGGTAATCTTGAACCCGAGGGGATGAATCAAATGCAACCGGGCCAGCGTGACCGCACACATCCGGCCGATATTGCCTGTATTCTGCGGAATTTCCGGACAATGCAGGATAATGTGCAGCATGGTCGGATATTTCTTGGGACACTCCGGCTAGACGGATGCCTGCATAAATGCCTCGATATGCCCGCGCAACCGTTCGGAAACATTCGGCAGAAAAAGCCGTTGGGAAAACTCATATCGCAATGAATCAATCTTCCGCAGAGTCGGACTATCCGAGCGAAACACGGCATCGATATTCTCCCATCCGTCGATACACCCGGAGAAAATAAGCCCGGCGTAGATCGTGCTGGCCTGCTTCAGAAGGGTCTCGGATGAGTCTTTTTTTTCCATCATCACACAAAAGAATGGTTAAAAACGCCGCCGGATGGCCCGGCGTATTTCACGGTCATCATCCCGTTTTTTCAAATCCTGCCGTTTATCCTGGTGCTGCTTGCCCTTGGCGATGGCGATCTCCACCTTGGCCAGCGCACCCCTGAAATAAAGCCGTGTAGGAACGATCGTGTATCCGCCCGATTGCACCTCCCCGATTATCTTGTGGATTTCCCGCTTGTGCAAAAGCAGGCGGCGCGGGCGGTACGGGTTATGGTTGTTCTGGTTCCCAAAATCGTACTCGGAAATGTGCATGTGGTAGAGAATCGGGATCTCCCGTTCAATACGGACAAAACTATCGGCCAGATTGATCTTTCCCTGCCGGATAGCCTTGATTTCCGTTCCCGTGAGCACAACCCCGGCTTCGAACTTCTGCTCCAAAAAATAGTCACGCCCCGCCTTGGCATTGCGGTGCTCCGGTGTGACTTTCTTATTTTTGGTGGCCATTTGTGTTATGGGATTCCAAGTAACGAAATTTTGCCGGGATTGCTAAACAAAACAGGCGGGGATTGCCCCGCCCGCATCCGAAATGTTCTGCTGGAGATTAAATCTCCGGGGCGTAAAGCTCGTAACTGATGCGTCCGTCAATGATTTCGCGCAGGGCGATGTCCTCGGGTTCCAGTTTTTCGAGCGACTCCACCAACGGCTCCATGCCGTTCTTCAGCTGCTTGACGCGGCGGGAAACGACATTGATAAGGATGTTCGGGTCAGTAATGACCTTGTTGGCTGCTTTCAGGTATTCGTCGCGCATGGAAAGTTTCTCAAGTGGTTAAAACAAGAGGAGCGTGGGAATTTGTTGTCTTGGGGAAGCTTGGCAAGTGTTAAAAACTGGAGGGTCTTCATGTTCCCTAAAGGTTCAATATGTTATAAATAGGCCCTTGAAACGTGCCTCTGTTCACCCTTGCAGGCAGTTTTTCATGGCTTTCGGCCATCCACTGAACCAAAAAACCACATGCGCCTCCTTGTCGTCGAAGATGATCCGGTCCTGCTCCGCAGCCTTGCCGCCACGTTTCGCGAGGAAAATTACGCCGTCGATACCGCCTCTGACGGAGAAGACGGTTTTTATAAGGCCAAGGAAAATGCCTATGACGCCATCATTTTGGATGTAATGTTGCCCGGACTCGATGGCTGGCAGGTTTTGTCCAAACTTCGCCAAACCTCGCATACTCCCGTCCTTATGTTGACAGCCCGTGACACCATTCCTGACCGAATCAAAGGGTTGGACCATGGGGCGGATGATTATCTGACCAAGCCTTTCGATACTGATGAGCTTCTGGCCAGAATCCGGGCACTAATCCGGCGAGCCGTTCGCCAAACCAATCCTGTTATCGAAATTGGTCCATTGAATATCAACACCACCGCCCGACGAGTAGCTCTCGACAAGGAGGAAATCCAGCTAACCGCCCGCGAATACGCTCTTCTGGAATATCTGGCCCTGCACCGGGGTGAAGTCGTCTCACGCACCACGCTATACGACCACTTGTTCGCCGAGGACGATAATACGTTTTCCAACCTGCTGGATGTCCATGTTTCCAATTTACGCAGAAAACTGGGCCACGATATCATCTCCACCCGGCGCGGGCATGGTTACTGCATTGAATAAATCTGCACCATCTCCCGCCTTTCCATCATGATTTTCCCACTGCACTCCATCCGCTGGCGCATCCAGGCGTGGCATGGGTTGATTCTCTTTTTTGCCATCGGGGCTTTTTGCCTGACTGCACACCGACTCGCCTGGGACAATCAATTGCGCCAGGTCGACAATGAGCTGGAACGAACCATGGGACGCAACCTGTTCCGTCTGCTTTCGCGCGAAAGAAAGGATTCTGCCAATGCCGACCCACCTCCCACCTCTCCCGCCGAATTCTTCGCCCGATTGCGCGCAGGTAAGATAAAAATCACGGACGAGGTTGCCGCAATTTTTCATGGCACCGAAACCGGATATGCCTACTTCCGCATCGACGATACCATCAGCAAGGAAACCCTGCTGTCTTCCGATAATTTCCCCAAAGAGTTCAACTGGACTCTTCCTGAAAACAATCCTGCTCTCTCCGAGCCGATAGAAGCCTTTCGTATCCGGGAACAATGCCGGGAATTTGCCCATGCCTCGCCAAATGGCATAAATGTCTTTGTCGGCAGGGATATTTCCGCCGAAATGGAATCGCTGAATCGTTATGCCTGGTCGATCGCCCTCTGCGGAATCGGAGTCTGGGCCTTGGGATTACTGGGAGGCTGGTGGCTGGCCGGGCGAGCCATTCGCCCCGTGCAAAAAATCAGTACCACCGCCGCCCGGATTGCCGATGGGAATCTATCTGAGCGAATTGATCTTGATGGCACTGAAAACGAACTGGACCAACTCAGCCGTATTCTGAACAGTACTTTTGAGCGATTGCACAACGCCTTTGAGCGCCAGCGGCAGTTCACAGCCGATGCTTCCCACGAACTGCGGACTCCCGTAACCATCCTGCTCTCGGAAACCCAGCGGGCGCTCAAACGCGAACGGACGCCCGAGGAATACCGCGCCATCATCGAAACCTGCAATGGAACTGCACAAAGAATGCGGCATTTGATTGAGGCGCTGCTCTTGCTCGCCCGCCAGGAAACCGAGGACACGGGCGCGCACTCCGAATCTTGTGATTTGGCTCAAATCCTGGATGACGTCCAGCGACACCTCGTCCCCATCGCGACAGACCGAAACATTCAACTTCATGCAGAGCTTAAAAACGCAGCCATGAAAGGGAATCCGACGGCTATCTCCATCCTGGCAACCAACCTCCTGGCTAACGCCATCACGCATCATCACCCGAACGATAAGGAAAAAAATATCTATATTTCCACAGGTTCTGATGATGATGGGACATTTTTTACCATTCGTGACGACGGTCCTGGCATCCCCGAACAAGATCTTCCCCATATTTTTGAAAGATTCTACCGGGCAGACAAGGCCCGCACCGGCAACAGCGGCCATACCGGGCTGGGACTGGCCATCGCCAAGGTCATCGCCGATAATCATGGTGCTGATATCTCAGTACAAAGCTTGCCCGGAAAGGGTTCGGTTTTCTCCGTTCATTTCAGGAAAAAATTAATCTGAAAATTTTAAAAAACACGGGTTCTTCATCTTTTCTAAAGATTCATTCTGCTAAAGTAGCGCCATACCGCCCTGCATCACCATGCAACTTTCTTCGCAACATCTTCGCATTCTCGCCTTGCTGCCACTCGTGGCGCTCTGTGCCTGCGCCACCGACAACACCAATTCCACCCAGGACGCCGTTGCCATTCCGGAGCAATGGCAAAACGCATCGGAGCAAAACAGCACTGCGCTTGATACCGAGGCCCTCGCCAACTGGTGGACTCGCTTCAACGACCCGATACTGGATCAACTGATCGTCGCTGCGCTGGCCGACAGTCCGGATATCCGCACTGCGCTTTCCAGGATTGCAGAATCACGCGCCCGTCGTGGTGTCGAAAAAGCCAATCTGCTGCCTTCGCTTTCAGGACGTCTGGGTGCTCGCGAGGATTATAACCGCAACCACAACACTCATACCACCTCTGAAGGGGATTCCTACTCGGCAGGACTTGATGCCTCCTGGGAAATTGATTTGTTTGGGAAAAACCGCGCCTCGCTGGATGCCGCCGACGCCGATCTTGCCCAAACCCAGGAGAATTATCACGCGGCCCAAGTCTCACTAGCCGCCGAGATAGCACTGGAGTACATATCCCTCCGTTCATCCGAAGCTCAACTCGCTGTCGTCAACCGCAACATCGAGACCCGTCAGGAAACCACGCAACTGACCCAGTGGCGCGAGGAATCAGGCAACGGGAACGCGTTGGATTCGCAACAGGCCATCAGCACACTCGAACAAGCCCGGGCCACCATCCCGTCGCTTACCCAAAATATTTCGCAATCTCGCAACCGACTGGCGCTGCTCTCGGGAAAAACACCCGGAGCCCTCGACGCAATTTTAACTTCCACGAAACCAGTTCCTCAAGCACCTGCGGCACTGGCCATGGGTATTCCTGCGGAAACCTTGCGACAGCGCCCCGACATCCGGGCAGCCGAACATGCCGTGGAAGCCGCTGGCTTTCGCACAAGGGCGGCTGCGCTTGAGCGACTCCCCACCCTTAACCTCAGCGGATCCATCGGGGTCGAGGCACTCCGGGCGGGAAACCTGTTTTCCCCCGATGCCACCGTCGGCAGTGTCTTGGCAGGTTTGGTTGCGCCAATTTTCGAAGGCGGACGTATCACTCAAAACATCGAGATTCAAAACGAACTCCAGAAACAGGCGCTTATCAGTTACGAATCCTCCGTGCTCACCGCACTCTCCGAGGTGGAGGATGCGCTCGTGGCAATCCGGCGAAGCAATGAACGCCTCGAAGTTCTGAACAAGGCGGCCACGGCAGCCACCACGGCAGCCAACCTCGCCGCGATTCAGTATGAGGCCGGAACCGTAGACCTTCTCACGGTTCTCGAGGTTCAACGCACCCAGCTCAGCCTGGAAGAACAAGTCGTCGGCACCACTGCCGATGTCACCACCGCCCACGTCCAACTCTACAAGGCTCTCGGTGGAGGATGGGGGAATGAGGAAATAAGAAATATGAAATCAACGACACACATCACTTTCTCAATAGCACAATATAACACCGCCAGGCATTTCTAATTTCTTATTTGCAGGCCTACTTCGCTTCGCTCGTGAACTCATTTCTTATTTTCCACGCCTCTTTCAACAAATCCATTTACCGCACAAATCCCATGAACGCTTCCCAATCCGATCTTGGCACACTCATAAAGACCAACGGCTCCGGAAAAAAATCTCCCATTCGGACCATCCTTATTCTCGTTGCCGTTGTTGTCGTCGGGGTCGGCGGCTGGTTCTATTGGAATCAGCAAGTCCAGGCCCGGAATGCCATATCGCCCTACATCACCGAACCGGTAGCCCGGGGAGACATCGCACTCACCATCACCGCCACGGGGAATCTTGAACCGACCAACGAGATCACGGTTGGTAGTGAGCTTTCCGGCACCGCATTGGAAGTCTATGCCGACACCAACGACGCCGTGACCAAGGGGCAGATCCTCGCCAAGCTCGACACCACCAAACTCCAGCAGCAACGGGACAGTCTGCACGCCACCCTTCTTTCCGCCAATGCCAAGGTCGCGCAGGCGAAAGCCACCCTCAAGGAAACCCAGGCCACCCTCGCCCGCCAGCAGGAGCTCCACCGCCTCAGCGGCGGCAAGGTACCGTCCCGCGCGGACATGGATACCGCCATTGCCTCGGCAGACCGGGCCACTGCCGACCTCGAGGTCGCCGAGGCCAGCGTCAAGGAAGCCGAGGCGCAGGTTGCCATCAACAAGACTGATCTGGAAAAATCCGTCATCAAGTCACCGATCGACGGCATTGTCCTCACTCGCAGTATCGAGCCCGGCCAGACCGTGGCCGCCAGTTTCAACACGCCGGAACTCTTCATCATCGCGGAAAAGCTTGAGCACATGAAACTCAAGGTCGCAGTAGCCGAGGCCGACATCGGGCGCGTCGCCAACGGCCAACCCGCCACGTTCGCCGTCGATGCCTGGCCCAATCGCACCTACTCGGCCAAGGTGACCAAGGTCGCCTACGGCTCCTCCGTCACCGACAACGTTGTCACCTACGAAACCGAACTCGTGGTCAGTAACGATGACCTCACCCTTCGTCCTGGCATGACGGCCACCACCGACATTCATGTCGCCGAAAGCAAGGGGACTCTTCTTATCCCCGCCTCCGCGCTTCGCTTCAATCCCGACACTGCCATGGCCTCCGGCCAGCAAACCGGACAACAGCAAACCTTTGTCCAGTCCCTTATGCCCGGACCTCCGCGCAGCATGACAGCCAAGCGACCCGAGGGAGACGACGGCAAGAAGGCGTCGAATGGCGACGGCACCGCCCATATCTGGATACTACGCGACGGACATCCGGAACCCTTGACCGTAAAGATCGGACTGAGCGATGGCCGCCATGTCGAAATCTCCGGCGAGGGGGTCACCGAGAATCTCCCGGTCATCATCCGCGCCACCGCGACCCGATAACTCCCCTTCCTCCGATGACACCGCTCATTGAACTCCGCAACCTGACCAAGACCTACGGGCGTGGCGACGCGGCTTTCCAGGCGCTGCGCGGCATCAACCTGACCATCGCCCAGGGAGAGTTTGTCGCCATTATGGGGCACAGCGGATCGGGGAAATCCACCCTGATGAACACGCTCGGTTGTCTGGACACGCCCACCACCGGCAACTATCTTTACCAGGGCATTGCCGTCGAACAACTCGACGCCGACCAGCGTTCCCTCCTCCGGCGGCATGCGCTCGGTTTCATCTTCCAGGGTTTCAACCTCCTCGCCCGCACCAGCGCGCTGGAAAATGTCGAGCTTCCCCTGCTCTATCGCGGCCTGACCAAGCGCCAGCGGCACCAGAAGGCCACCGGGGCGCTCGCTTCCGTCGGCCTCCCCGACAAGCTGCGCAACACCCCAGCGGAACTCTCCGGCGGACAGCAGCAGCGCGTCGCCATTGCCCGGGCCATCGTCTCCGACCCCAGCACCCTGTTCGCCGACGAGCCCACCGGCAATCTCGACACCGCCACCACTGTCGAGATCATGAAACTCCTCACCCGCCTCAATGCCGAGAATGGCATCACCATCATCATGGTCACCCACGAGGACGACGTCGCCGCCTATGCCAAGCGCATCGTTCGGATCACCGACGGCCTCATCGCCTCGGATAAAATGAATGAAAACTAAATTTTCCGCGCCATGTTCACGATGATTTTCAATGCCCTCCTGATTGCCCTGCGCGAAATCCGCCGCAATCTCACGCGCGCCTTTCTCACCGTCCTCGGGGTTATCATCGGCGTAGCCGCCGTCATTACCATGGTCACCCTCGGCCAGGCCACCACCAAGGCCGTCGAGAACCAGATCTCCTCCCTCGGCAGCAACCTCATCATGCTCTTCCCCGGTGCGGGTTTCGGCCCCCGTTCCGCGTCCGCCGGTGTGCCTAATTTCTCCGAGACCGACGCCATTGCCATTATCGACCAGATTCCCGGCATTGATTCCGTAGCGCCGGTCAAGAGCAGTAGCCTCAGCACCATCTATCTCCAGAACGCCCGCAAGACTCCCGTCACCGGTAGCACTGTCGATTACTTCAAGATCGGCAAATGGTCCATCGACGACGGGCGCCTTTTCACCAATGCCGAATACCGTTCCGGGGCCGCCGTCTGCATCATCGGCACCACTGTTCGCGATGAACTATTCACCAACAAGGAGAATCCCATTGGTCAAAAAATCCGCCTTGGCAAAGCTTCCTGTGAAATCATCGGTGTCCTCGCGTCCAAGGGACAGATGGGCATGAGCAACCAGGACAACACCATCATTGTTCCCTTGACCACCCTCCAGCGGCGTCTTGTCGGACACACCTCCTCGCGCGACATCAACATGATCAACATCTCCGCCATGGATGGAGCCGACAGCGACTCCCTTATTGCCGAGATCACCTCGCTCATGCGCCAGCGCCGCAACCTCCAGAGCAACCAGGAAAACAACTTCACCGTCATGGACACCCGGCAGATTGCCGAGACCCTCAGTTCCACCACCCGCATGATGACCATGCTCCTCGCGGCGGTCGCCGGAGTCTCCCTGCTCGTCGGCGGCATCGGCATCATGAATATCATGCTTGTCTCCGTCACGGAGCGCACTCGCGAGATCGGTATCCGCATGGCCATTGGCGCACGTGCGCGCGAGGTCTTGCTTCAATTCCTCGTCGAAGCCGTCACCCTTTCCTGCGCCGGAGGACTTGTGGGCATTCTTCTTGCTGTGGCATTTTGCTTCGGCCTCGGCAGCCTCATCAACGTGCCAGTGGCTTTCAACGTCCAGATCAACCTCATCGCCTTCCTCTTTTCCGCCGCAGTCGGCATTCTCTTTGGGTACGCTCCCGCCCGCCGGGCCGCCCGGCTTGATCCCATAGAAGCGTTACGCCACGAATAAGGAAGATCTATTCAGGCCTCCATCTTCCCGGCGAGTCGATCTATCAGTTCATCGACATTGTCCCCGACACAAAGAAAATTCATGAACTTTTCCGGCAGAAAGCCTTTCCCGTCCATCATTTCAAACATCTCCAAAAGGGGATCATAAAATCCATCCAGATTCAAAAGACCGACTGGGCTGCGGTGAATCTTCAAATATGCCCAGGTCACAATCTCGGCCAACTCCTCCAGAGTGCCAATCCCGCCGGGCAAGGCAAGGAAACCGTCGGCCAACTCCGCCATGCGCTGTTTGCGTTCGTGCATGGTGGTCACGATTTCGATCTGGGTTAGTCCCGGGTGAGCCAGTTCCCGTTCGACCATGAATCGGGGGATAACCCCGAAAACCTTGCCTCCGGCAGCCAGGGTTGCATC
>JAITVQ010000259.1 GCA_031285745.1 Puniceicoccales bacterium
GGAGTTTTGCGTGTTTGTCCAAGATACGCCGATACATGGAGACTGCCGCAGTAAGTTTTTTCTCTTTTTTGAGAAAACGGGCAATTTCCACCTGCAACCCGATATCGTCATTGTCATTGCCAACATCATCCGGCCAACTCCATGCAGCCCCTCTCCCGGCACTGTCTTTCGCCAGGGCAAACTGGGCGGAAAGTCCCGGGTATTTTTGGGCCGCCAGTGCAATGACTTGCGCTGCCTCGGTGTTTTTATTTTCCGCCTTCAATAGATTGGCCTCCCTGAGACACGCATAAAACAGCAATGGAGTCTCGTTGGTTGAAGTCTCAACCAGTTGAGATTTTAAATTATATTTAAACGGTCTGTAAAGCGGATCGCCGACCAGGATGGTCTGCCAGCTAAACGCCGGAGTGGCGAGCATGTAGGCCTCTCCTGCCTGCATGCCCTGAATTAATCCCGCGAGCATCAGGGGAGGAATGGTAGTAAACTGAAGCTCAGGCTCTGCCACACTTCCCAGGGTAAGAGGCACGCCGCGCCCAACCAGTGGGCCAACCCATCCTTGGGAAAAAGACCGAGTGGTGACCGCCGAGAAACTGTGAATATGTAGGGCAATGGCACCGGGAGGAAAACGCAGGGAAGGATCCGCCAAGCGTCCATCGACATTACCCGAGTACCAGCCGAAATAGAAGGCAGGCGCATCAAAGCGAGTGTCGTACCCCAGCAAGGCAGGAGTCTCGTCAAGCGTAAGATCATATCCCAAGCGGCCAAGCAGCTTGCCAGTCTCCTTCAGCCATGCATCGCCCTGCGGATGCGGGCCACCACAGTCAATATAGGCGCGTCCCAGCAGGCCCTTTTGTTCAGCCAAAATCGCATTGTCCACCATGCGTTGACAGTCCGAACGGGACGGGCCATCAAGGCGCGCCACACAAATAAATTCCTTCCGCCCGGCACCCTGCACCAAGGCCTTTTTATTGAAAGAAGGATTTTGCACCAATGCGGTGGCTGTTGAATCAGGATGCGCAAGCAAAGTTAATTCAGAGTCCACTGAGGCAGTGGTCACGGCAAAGGCTTCATTTATATTGCGGAGCGCCTCTTGCTCCAGGACTTCGGCACTATTGGCAATACGGAGGGGGACTCCCCGGCAAAGTACGAGATAACCAATCTTATTCTCACCCACAACGAGTCTCTGCCTACCTGCCTTGTCAGGATCGGGCTTGACCGTTCCCGTGAGCCATTCCCGTTTGATTAATTCCTTGAGAAGAGGATTCCAAATGGTACGCTGAAACACCTCCCAGGTGATTTCCTCGTTATGGCTGAGAGACATTTCGATGAGATTCTTCTCAGGAATATTCCGGGCCTTGATGTAATGGCGGGCAATCTCCAGTGAATCAATGTCGTCCCGATTGACGACGACGACCACGTTTTCAGGAGTAACTGTGGCAAACAAGGAAGGGAGCGCACCAAAGATAGCGGCAAGCAAAAGGAAAAAACGCATGGCAGATACGGTGCGAGAGATAAGCATTTTTCGAATCAGGGCAAATCCGTAGCGCATCAACTCCCCTGCCATGCCTACATTATAGTACCCGGGCCCACAGCACCTTGAGATACCGGCTCTCGGGGTAGTTGGAAAAGGCAGGATGATCAGCCCCAGCCCCGGTACGATCAAAAATCTGCAGCCGTTTTCCGTAACGATGAGCCGCCTTGATGACAATTTCCTCAAATGCATCAGGTGAGAGTAATCCCGAACAGGAGCACGTCACAAAGAGTCCACCGGGAGACACCAACTGGAGCCCAAGCACATTAAGGTCATTATACTTCTTGGTGCCTGTATCAAAAGCATCTCGTCCGTCGATAAATTTGGGAGGATCGAGCAGGACCACATTCCATGAACTGCCATTACGGATCATTTGCCGGGCATAGGAAAAGGCATCGGCATGAACAAAATTGACGCGGGTCTGGTTGAGATTCGCGTTTGTTTTGGCTTGGGCGATGGCCTTCTCGTCAAGATCAACGGCCGTGACATCTCCGGCTCCGGCCAATTTTGCACCAATCGCAAAACCGCCGGTATAGCAACAGAGTTCCATAAATGTCCGCCCTTTGCAAAGGGCAGCCAGCCTGGCTCGGTTATCACGCTGGTCGCAAAAGAAACCGGTCTTGTGTCCGTCGGCAAAATCAACGCCATAACGCACTCCGTTTTCCTTGATTTTCACAGAGCGCACTGTCGGTGTAGGAATCAATCGGGGATCTATCCCTTCGATACGGGCAATGCCCTCGTCCACCTGGATGACGGCCTGGCGAGTTCCGAGTGCCTCGTGCAAAACCGGAAGCCAGCGAGTAAGCCGCTGGAACACAGCTAGGCTGGTTATCTCGACAGAAAGAGTGTCGTCATAGCGATCAACCACCAGCCCGCCCACCCCATCCCCGTCGGCATGGATAACCCGATAAGCATTGGTAGCATCATCAAGCCGCAACCAATCACGGCGAAAAAGTGCAGCCCTGCGCAATACATCCAGGCAAAAATCTTCATCCACACGCTCGGCTCCGTGCTTGAAAATACGAAGCGCCACCTTTGCACCAAGATTACAGAAGCCCGTACCGAATGCCCTTCCGTCTTTGTCATAGACGCCCACCAAAGCCCCGGCCCGAATCGATCCCGAGGTCGCGCCAATCATGTTGCGATAGATGTGAGGATGGTAGGTAAAGTATTTAAGCTGAACCCAAGGAGCCGGACGCAACTCGGGAGGAGTAATTGGCGTAACTGGAGGGCGAAAAGATTCGGAAGGACTGTTGATGTTGTCGTCGGACATGAATGATATTGTTTAAAGGTAAAAAACGGAAAATTAGAAATAAAAAGTAGTCATGATATGCAGGAAGGCTGCGACCATGGGATAGAAAACATGCAACAAGACGAGACTCTTGATAAAACTTTCCGCAGATGCATCCACATAGGTTTAGTTTTCGCATTATTTGCCATGCTTCGGCGATTCATATTTGCATATTAATCAAGTATCAATACATCTATTTGTACCTTACTTATGCCTACTAAACGTGTTTGCGTGCCTTTGGCCGCTGGTTTTGAAGAAATTGAAGTGGTTGCCCCCGTGGATATCCTTCGTCGCGCCGGAGCTTCCGTCACCCTGGCTGCAATAGGAGACGATTTGCATGTGGCCGGTCGCAGCGGAATCACGTTGAAAGCTGATATTTCCTTCCTGACGTTATTTTCGGCTAATTATGATATGCTGGTAATACCCGGAGGTCCTGCCGTGCAAACATTGAGACAAAATCAGCGAATGGGCGTTATTGTCCGGGATTTTGAATCAACAAAAAAGCCCATTGGCGCAATTTGCGCAGCCCCGTTGATCCTGCATGACTCCGGGTTATTGCTGCGCAAGCGTTATACGGCCCACTCGTCCACCAAAGCCGAATTGCCGGATGCCCTTTATCGGGAAAAGGTAGTCAGGGACGGGAAGATCATCACATCCCGAGGCGCAGGCACTGCCATTGATTTCGGGTTGGAACTCGTCCGGGTATTGTACGACGAAGCCACTGCCAACGAAATTGCCCAGGCAATCATGGTTTAGCCCAAGGCTGCTTCAGACGATCCGTCCTTCGTCGAATTCAATCATATCGGCGAAGGAAATCAGGTCCTCCCGGTGCGCGATGCCCATTTTGCGTTTGGCATCGGCCAAAGCCTCCCGCCCCATCTCGCTCATGCCCTTTTGCACGAGTTCGCGATTCCATTTGGCTACGTGACAGTCTGGCGGGAAAATCTTGGCCAACTCGGCATCCAGGTCAGATTCGTTCGCAGTATCGCGGACAGCCGCAATGACAGCCTCGGGGTCAACGCCTAGATGAAGACAAAGGAAACGATCAAAGCCTTTGCAAAAATTACGCTGGTAAGACTTGGGAAGCTCCCCGGCAAGGTGTTTGCGAATCTTTGCAATAAAACGGGGCAGATGCAACAAGCCCGTGGCCTTGTGCGGAAGATAAGGCGACGGGAGGTCGTAACAGATTTCACCGGTGGCTTCACTGTAACCGAGGGAAGGCTTTGTCATGGAAAAAAGTTTACTCATGGATCAAAACAAAGGTCACGGCTAAATTTAATCATTCCTTCTGGTGATTGGTTTCGCCCAGTGTATTGTTTTCAGAGCCAATAGTTCTCTTGTCTAATTTAATTTCCACATCCAAAACATCATTTTCCCGATAAGCCCATTGATTGACTTCTGATAAATGATAACCACGCGCTGAGTCTCGTAAAATTACAGAGCTCTCATAACCAGGAGCCGAGACTTCTACTATATAAGGACGGAGAGAGACTTGCCCATTGGGAAGATTTGGGATTAACCTTATAAGAAGAAGTTCCCATTCTCCTTCAGGTGAAACATGAAACTGTCCCAGAGAATTACTTTGGGTAATCTTGATTTCTTTGATGAAAGGTGGTGTGTCTTTCCATTCTCCCGAGTAGCCACTCCACCCAACAGCCTGGGTTTCAGCGTAAGATATTTTTATCTCCGCATTTTCCAGCGGAAGCGCTGTGGACTTATCTACAACAATGCCCTGGACCTCCGAGAGGTAAGGCCCGCATTTTCTTGAAACAGGTATCGGCAGAATAATACATCCTGACAACGAGACGCACCCAATTAACAGGCACAACCCTCCAATACATTTTCTGATGTACATTCAGAACTAATCTCAAGGTAACTTACGAATTTCGCCCGCAACCTCTTCCGCCAACTTACCAAGTGCCTGGCTCAAACCAGAAACATAGGAAGCGTAATTGGCGAGGGAAACAGGAACCTTGATTTCGGAATCTTTGACAATGAGGGTTTGTCCATCGGCATAGGTAGCCACACGCCAGCGGGCGCGAAGAGTGATCTCGTTGCCCAGTGCTCCATCCAACTGCAGGATGGATACCTGAACTTGGAGGGCATCACGGTATATATCGAGCGAAGGCTCCATGGCCAGGCGCTCCGTACCAAGCTGGGCGGCGAGGTCTTGAGAGAAAACCCGTGTGCATGCCTTGCCCAATGGTTCGAGCCAGAGTTCGGTATCGCGGACAGCGAGCCGATTCGCCTCAGGTCTGAGAACTATCTCTGTGCGATCAAGGTACGCCGGGATTTGTACCCGTGAAACACTTAGCGCCAGAGCCGGACGCAACTCTGCGGCAGGAATTGGCTTTTCCGGCTGAATCGTATCAATGACGTAATAGCGGGAAGGATCGCTTCTGGGCTCAAAGAGGCCTGTGCAACCGGAGAGAGCCAATGTGCCAAAGAGTGCGAGGAAAGCAGTGATGTTTTTCATTTTAAAGACAGAGTGGGTTTTCATGGAAGAAGACGAAATCTACTTTTTCTCATCTTCCCGGGGTTCGGCTTTTCCGGTAAGAATAGCGTTGGGATTACGCTCCAAGTAATTTGAAAGCGTACGGATGGCTTGGGCTGCGTCAGCAATCTGCCGGAGAGTCTCGTCCAATTCGGCCCGCAATCCCGTGCCAGGTTGCGTGGCCAGTCGAAGATTTTCCGCAGCCTGGTTGATGCGTTCGAGCGTTTTGCGTGTCTCGGCTGAAGTTTTATGAAGTTCGGTGGAAACAGGGTCGACTTGGGCAGAAAGCGTGGAGGAAAGTTTTTCAAACTCCTTGAGTGCCGCGTTAAGATTGGACGCCGCCTGGCGCACATCATCATTCTTGAGCAGATTCTGGGCCGAGTCCGTAACATCGATCACCCCTTGGTTGATTCCCTTGAAATCAATCCTTTCGATACCTGCATTTATCTGGTCGAGAATCTTGTTCACCTTGCCAACGAGGACATCGAATTTGATCTGGCTGATTTGTTCCAACGTGGCCGTGGCAGCTCGCACCACGGTGCCAAGATTCGAGGTAGTGGTAGGAATTTCAGTCGGCCCACGAGTAGGATCTTTTTTATGAAATTTGACGGGAGTGTTGGGATAAAAATCAAACTCCACATATAGCATTCCGGTAATAATGGAAAGCTGCTGCAAGCGTCACCGCAGTCCCCTCTCAATAATATCCTCACACTTTTTCTTGTCGGAAAAATGCTCGACAATGCCACTGCTGGATAATGCCCTTTCATCAATTTCGATAACCACTGGAACTGCATTATCCCCCAAGGTCTGGCCTTCTATTCTGAGCAACACGCGGGAAACCTTGCCGACGGTGACACCCTTGAATTTTACAGGCGAACCGATGTCGAGTCCGTTGACAGAGTCTTCGAAGAAACAGATGAATTCGACCTTTTTTGAATTGAACTGACCGGATCCAAAGAGACCGATGAATATGATCAGAAGCAGCAATCCTCCGAGGACAAAGATGCCGATGAGGGATGTGTTGGCGGGTTTGCTCATGGATTAGGATTGGCTAAACGGTTGAGAAATTGGCGGACTCTCGGGTTTTCAGAATGATCACGCAGTTCGTTTGGATTTCCGATCGCACCCAGCGTCCGGGTCGCCACGTCAAGGAAGACAGCATTATCCGCGACGGCAAAGATACTGGCAAGCTCGTGGGTCACGATGACCGTGGTGGTACCAAGGCTGTCCCGCAGTTGCAGGATCAGATCGTCCAGCAACCTGGAAGTAATCGGGTCAAGCCCTGCGCTGGGTTCATCCAGAAAAAGAACTTCGGGGTCCAGCGCCATGGCGCGCGCAATACTGGCCCGCTTTACCATGCCACCGCTGATTTCCGAGGGATAATATCCCTCATACCCGGCAAGCCCGACCAGCGCCAGTTTGTAGCGGGCAATGGCATCTATTTCCTTGGCCGAAAGTGGAGAGAATTCTTTCAGGGGCAGCGCAACATTCTCCGCAAGGGTTAACGAGGTCCAAAGCGCCCCACTCTGATACATGACGCCAAAGTGTTGCAGCATTTCAGTACGACGATCCTGGGTCGCCGTGGAAAAATTGTCCCCATTGAAGAAAATCTCGCCCGAGGCTGGCTCCTGCAAACCGATCAAATGGCGCATCAATGTGCTTTTTCCGCATCCGCTCCCGCCCATGATGACAAAAACGTCCCCGCGCTTTATGCCAAACGAGAGATCATTCATAATCACGTTGCTGCCATAGGCCATTGTCAAATGGCGAACCTCTAGATGGGGTGTGGCGTCGGCAGTCATCGGCTAGAAGAAGTTAATGGCATCGAATAGGACCGCGAAAACAGCGTCCGCAATCACGACCAAGGTAATTCCCAGCACGGCAGCGGAAGTCGTGGCATCACCGACAGCCTGGGCGCTTTTGCCACACGCCATCCCCCGAAAACAGCCTGCCCATGAGATGAGAATGGCGAAGAAGAAACTCTTGATAAGACCCGAGCTGAAGTTCGGGATATTCACCGAGCGAATTGTCATATTATAATACTGCTCGATGGTCACATCCATGGAAGTAACCACAACAAGCCCGCCCATGATGCCGCAGAAATTGGAATAGAGAGTAAGGATGGGCAGCATGAGCACCATCGCGATCATGCGAGGGAGTACGAGGTACTCGACCGGGGAAATCCCAAGGACCCGAAAAGCAGCGATTTCCTCGGAAGCCTGCATACTCCCCAATTGAGCCGCAAAAGCAGTCGCAGTTCGCCCACACAGGATGATACTGGCCATCAACACCCCCATTTCCCGGACCATCGCCAGAGCCACAAGTCCGGCAACATATACGGTCGCACCGAATTGTTTCATCTGGACTGCGCCGACGTAAGCCAGAATAAGGCCGGTTAGAAAAGATATAAGCGAAATAATGGGGAGTGCATCAACCCCGACCGACTGGATGAATATCCAACATTCGCTAAGCCGGGTACGGGCTTTCCCACGCAAGAGATTCCAAAAAGCTAGCACGGTTTGTCCGATGAAGTCCACTGCCTTCATCCAGGACTTGGCAGCGCTTTCACCCCAAATGCCGACCCGGTGAAATACCGTTACGATTTCCACCGCGTGCTCCTCAGCAACCTTTTGAGGACGACTCAGTGCTAACTCCAGCAACTTATTGACTCCCGAAGGCAGGGATTCCCGCTCGAATTTGATACCCTTTTCCGTGCAAGCCACATAAAGCCTCATCAGATAGGCAACCAGACTGGAATCGTAGCTTTGCAGCCCTGAGGTTTCGAAAACCACCAACGTGGTTTGCGGCTGAGCCAGCAATCTATCCAACACTGACCCGACATTTAATAGACTCGCCCGAATGTTCCATTCACCAGCAAGACGCACGACGTGGCAGTCAGTATCACTCGACACTACCTCTGCTATCGCCTTGGTAGGTGGAACAGACTTGCGAAGCAATTTTAACATTGGAGGGGCGAATGACTAGTCCCTGATCTCTTCTGCGCAAGTCATATTCAACTCAAATTGCTGTATATGAGTTGTTTTATTTGGTTTCACCCTAGTGAGGTTTCCCCGGCAACGGGTCAAAAGCTGAACGAACAATACTGGAAATCCGACTTTCGGTAATAGATTGGATTGGCATGTCCGGGCCGGAATCTCCCTGCCAAACCTTCTTTCCATTGCGATCCGCCAGATAGAAAACGAAAGCCGCATTGGACACCCGGCGGGGAAATGGATCAGCCTGACCGGCACGCGTCCCCGCATTGCTTGGATTCAAGGTCTGCCCTTCCTGCATAATAGACGAAACCACCAGATCAGACTTCTCCGGATCTTCCACAACGGTGTACCCCTTGGCCGCCAGTTCTGCCTTTATGGAAGAAACCATCGAATCACTCAATGTATCCGAGAGAATATCCGTACCTCGCACACGGCTATTAACCGGCTTGATTGCCACGGTTGAATAGCGGGACATATCGGCGGTTGTCGGAGTTTCCGTACAACTGATGCCCCCGATTATACCCAAGGCAGTCAAAAGAGAACCCACTAGCGGGGTAGCCCAAGTAGAGGAGAAAAATCGCAAGGTCATGCTAAAAACATCTCTGTAAATTCGTTTGTTGCAAACGGATTGGCGCAATTCTTCCCCTTCCTCAGAAAAACATATTGAAAGCCTGCGTCATTGGAGATACTCCTCCTTGCTTCTTACACATGGCCTTCGACCTCAAAAGCATCGTCGCCGAGCGGCTCGGCGAAAATTACGAACTTCACGAGCAGTATGTGAACAGAACTCTCGTCAAAGTATTACGAACCATTGGATTCGACAAAGTCTATGCCCGGGCCGAGGGATGTTACCTATATGATAAAGCAGGAAACGACTATCTCGACTTTCTCAGCGGGTACGGCGTTTATGGAATGGGGCGCAATCATCCGGTCATCAAGCAGGCCATCCGGGACATTCTGGATTTGGATTTGCCCAATATGGTGCAGATGGACTGCGCATTGATGAGCGGCCTGCTGGCCGAGGCCATTTCCAAAGTCACCGGCGGTGACCGCAACGCCTGCTTTTTCGGCAATTCAGGAACTGAGGTCAACGAG
>JAITVQ010000277.1 GCA_031285745.1 Puniceicoccales bacterium
CTACCCGGAGGATGATTCCGCATTTGCCATTGGGGCGGGCGATAAACGGATACAGGTAGTGGATGTTGATCTCGGCTTGGACAAGGGCCGAGGTGATTTTTTTCAATTCATGCTCGCCCGGCACTTCCACGGCTACGACGGGAGTCGTGTCGTGGGCGAAAAACCTCTCGTTCAGGATAATCTCTGCATTTTCCGGGTAATTGGTCACCAACCGGATAATGGCGCTATCGGTGGTATCGATTATGCACATGGCCAGTATGTGCACATCCCTCCCGGCAAAAGCTAGGATTAGTTCATTGAGCCGTCCGACTTTATTTTCAGCAAAAACAGAGAATTGGCGGACATCCTCGGCATTGGGAGGGCGAATGGTCTTGGTGGGCATGTCAGGTAATTAAAAATGTCCCGGAATGTTAATAATTGTTATAGTATTGGCGAGAAGGGATTTAATGAGGTGATTACATCGGCATGCCTGAGGTAAATCCGATGCGGGGATGTTTGCTTAAGAAAATAGGTCAGCTTTGGGAGAAAATGGGTATGTTTATTACAGAGGTGTGGCTCAATGCAGACGCATGGGCTACGTTTTTACGAGCAACACTGTTCGCTCTCTCCAACCTTTGTTTTCATGAAAAAATTCGTCTCGCTGTTGGCCACGATGTTCCTGGTCTGTGCTTCGGCACATGGGTATCCCGCCGTGGATGGTCTGTTGCAAAGGCTTTTGCCCGGGCATAAAACTCAATTCATCCTGGAGGATGATTTACCCAAGACCGCGACTGGTACCGATATTTTCGAGATTGAGCAACGGGGTGGCAAGGTGGTCGTCCGAGGTTCGTCCCCCGTGGCGCAGTCCTCCGGGATAGGTTGGTATCTTCGGCATGTGGCAAATTGCGAGATGACCTGGGATGGCGACCAGCTCAATCTGTCAAAGCAACTTCCCGCTGTCGCCGGAAAAATCCGGCAGGAGACGCCTTATAAATACCGGGCTTATTTCAATTATTGTACATTGAGCTATACGGGTGCGTGGTGGGACTGGGCACGTTGGGAACGGGAGATCGATTTGATGGCGCTGAATGGGATTAATATGCCGCTGTCTGTTATCGGGCTGGAAAGCGTATGGTATAAGACGCTCCTGCAATTTGGGTTCTCCGATGCCGAGGCGAGGGAGTTTATCGCCGGTCCCGCATTTTTCGCCTGGCAGTGGATGACTAACCTGGAGAATTTTGCCGGACCGATTCCCAAGACTTGGCTGGAAAGCCATGAGGCGATGGGCCGGAAAATTGTCGAGCGGGAACGCGAGTTCGACATGACGCCGATCCAGCAGGGATTCACGGGATTTGTCCCGATCCGGTTCAAGGAGAAATTTCCCAATGCAGCCATCAAGCAACAACCTTCCTGGGGCGGTTCTTTTCCGGGCAGCGCCCAGCTCGATCCGCTCGATCCGTTGTTTCCCAAGCTGGCCAAGGTGTTTTATGCCGAGCAGAAAAAAGCCTTTGGCGCATACGGTTTCTATGGCACGGATCCTTTTCATGAGAGTTCGCCTCCGCAGCCCGGCAACGAATATCTCTCCAACGTAGGGAAAGCCATTTACAAGGCTGCGACGGATGCCGATCCCAATGCGACGCTTTGTGTCCAGTCGTGGAGTTTGCGCATGCCGATTATCCAGGCTGTGCCCAAGGAACATCTGCTGGTGTTGGACATTGGCGGAAAAGGGCAGGGGAATGCACCATTCGACGGATATCCGTTTGTGCGGGGGATCATCCATAACTTCGGCGGGCGTACCCGTATGTTCGGCAGATTGAATGGCCTGGCCCAAAATCCGTTTTTCCAAACCAAGAAACGCGCCTCGAACAACATCGGGATGGGATTGTTTCCCGAGGCCATCCACAACAACCCCGTCTATTACGGCATGGCATTTGATCTCATCTGGCGCGAGGGGGCGGTTGGCGTACCGGAATGGGTTTCCGATTATGCCAAGCGGCGTTATGGTGCGGAGACGGCTGGTTCCCAGGAGGCATGGGAAATTTTGCTCAAGACTGTTTACTCAACAGATGCCCGCGCATCCTCATTCATCTCGGCGCGTCCGGCCTTGAACGCGTTTCTGGGTGATCCCAACGATGGGTTCAAGGTGCCTTACGACCCCAATGAGCTACTGCGGGCCTGGGTATTGTTGCTCAATGACTCTGAAAAGTTAAGTGGAACTCCGGGGTATAGTTTTGATGTGGTCGATATTGGTCGCCAGTTGTTCTCCGATCTGGCCATTGCGCTGCACTCCGATGTCGCGCTGGCTTATCTGGACAAGGATAAGGCCCGTCTGAACAAGGCGGCGGCAGTGTTTCAGGAGATGTTGCAGGATGTGGATGGTTTGATGAAAACAAATCCGTTCTTTTCCTTTGAGAAATGGACCCAGGATGCCCGCAAATGGGCAACGAATGATGCCGAGCGCAAAATCTACGATTACAACGCCACGGTGCAGGTGACCCAATGGGGGCATACCGGAAGTTTTCGCCCGACGAACTATGACTACGCATGGAAAGAGTGGTCCGGCCTGATTAGGGACTACTATCTCCCGCGTTGGAAATTCTTCCATGAGGCCTTGGCCCAGAGCCTGGACGACGGCTCGACTTGGCCGGACGAAACCAAACTGCCCCGGGTGGATTGGCGGGTCCGGTACCATTGGCGCAGCACGCCTTTCTACGATAAACTGGCCGACTGGGAGTTGGAATGGATCAATGCTCCGCGAAATTATCCGCCTTATCAGGCCGGTGATTCTGCCGGAGTTGCCAGGAAGTTACTGCAAAAATACAAACCGCTCCTTGCAGAAAAGTTTGCATCCAATCCCATGGAATCGCTGCAGGAGGTTCGCCGCCAGGTGGCCGGGAATCAAGTGGTCGGCGGCAAACCGGTTTTCCACTGGAAACCGGCGGATTGTTCGCTCTCGCCCAAGACATGGCGGATTGATGTTACCAAAGAGTTTGGAGCCACGGGTGATTATGAAGTGACCTTCCTGTATGAAAAAGGCGCGCACCGTCTCGAAATCAAGGAAGTCAAATTACTGCAAAGCGGTACGGAAGCTTCCGTGGACAAGCATGACGGAATGACCGGAAATGACCATGTCCGGAATGTTTATAAACTGAACCGGACGGACCCGATCATCGGTGCCAAGTATGAGCTGGAAATTACCGCCAATACCGACGGTGGGACAAATTCCAACGGCACTGTCTATGTAAAGTTGGTGGATTAATCCTCATCGGCGGATTTGGCAGGGGGTTGGCGGCATTTTCGCTTTGCCTCCAACCCTGTCGTCGGCACAGTCACGGGCTGAAATCTTCATCACATGCTCGATATCAAGTATCTCCGTGACAACCTTGAAGCCGTCCAGGCCGCCATTTCCCGGAAAAAGTTCCAGGTAAATTGGGAGGCTATCCTTGATCTGGATACCCGTCGCCGTGCGATTATCGCGGAGTCCGAGCAGGCGAAGTCCGTGCAGAATGCCGCCAACAAGGAAATGGCCCATATGCCCAAGGGCACGCCAGAGTTCATGGCCAAGGTGACCGAGATGAAGACTGCCTCTGCCAAGGTAAAAGAACTGGAAAAGATGGCGGCGGACATCGACGACGAATGGAAGCAGTTATTCCTGACCATCCCCAATATTCCCCACGAGTCCGTACCGCACGGCAAAACAGAGGATGACAACAAGGAAGTGGCGACCTGGGGTGAGATCGAAAAGCTCGTCTCCAAGCAGGCCATTCCGCATTGGGATCTCTCTTGGTTCAGCACGCATGTGGACTTTGAGCGCGGTGTGAAGGTTACCGGCGCAGGGTTCCCGTTTTACGTGGGCGACATGGCCCGGTTGGTCCGCGCCTTGATCCAATTCTTTTTGGAAGAAGCCACCGACGCCGGATACCAGGAGGTGCTTGCTCCCTTGTTGGTGAATCCCGCCAGCGCCACGGCCACCGGACAGCTTCCCGACAAGGAAGGGCAGATGTATCATGCACCGACGGATGATTTGTATCTCATCCCCACTGCTGAAGTTCCAGTGACGAATTTCTTCCGCGATGAAATCATCCCCGAGGAGCAATTGCCAATCTACCGTTGCGGCTACACACCATGCTTCCGCCGCGAAGCGGGGAGCTGGGGAGCGCATGTACGTGGGCTGAACCGCCTGCACCAGTTCGACAAGGTGGAAATGGTGAAATGGGTTCATCCCGACACGTCATTTGACGAACTCGACAAACTCCGCACCGATGCCGAACGTCTGCTGCAAAAGCTGGAATTGCCTTATCGCGTATTATTGATCTGTGCCGGAGACATTGGATTTCCGCACTCCAAGCAGTATGACCTCGAAGTCTGGGCTGGTGGGCAAAAGCGCTGGTTGGAAGTCTCCTCGTGCTCGAATTTCACGGATTTTCAGGCACGCCGGGCAGGTATTCGGTATCGTCCCAAGAATGGAGGCAAAGCCGAGGTGTTGCACACCCTGAATGGTTCCGGCCTTGGTCTGCCGCGTGTCTTGGCTGCCTTGCTGGAAAACAACGTCCAAGCCGACGGTACTGTCAAGGTTCCCCAAGTACTGCGCAAGTGGTATGGCAAGGATACCATCGGTGTCGCGGTAAAATAATTAATTTAGGTCAGGTGGGGATTGGATGCTGATCGCAATATCCCTACAAGAAAGCCTTTCCCTTATGGACACGAAATCCCAAGACGAAGTAATGGTGGTCCAATGGGGAAGGCTTCCATTGTGGGTTCATATTGTTTTTGGCACTATTTGTGCGGCGATTGCGTTGATAATTTTTTATGCTGATGAGAGCCAATTTAATGCTGCCGTAGGATGTTTTATTTTTTTTGCATTATTGTTTTTTGTACGTGCGGAGACTCGTGTGGATATGGCAAACGCTGTTGTCGAAAAGCGTTATTGGATATTGGGCTTATTGATCTATGGGAGGTCTTGGCGACGTAGCGAATTAATGGAAATTGTCTGGAAAATACATCGTGCTGGAACATATGATGATGCACCTCAGAATAGAGTCATGGTTGGGTTGCGGCCGCGAAAAGGGCGTATAATTTACATTCAATATTTTAATAGTTCCGTTGGTGAGCATTTTTGGGCGGCGCAATATTTTACAAGTAAACTTAGTTCAGTGATGGGGCTGCCCTGTAATGAAAAAGAATATTTAGACCCAAAACATTTTGATGAGGGCATTGGAACGATTCAAAAATAGCTGGTTACGGATGACTACTCTGACAGGCAGTGATATCGACTGGATTGCCGGTGCGAAATTGCTCGGCGAGCGAATTCCTTTGTCGCAGATGGATGCTTCTGTTGTTGCGGAATTATCCACAGTCGCGTCATCGACGGAATGGGTGTCTGTGGCATGTTCGGGAGGCGTAGATTCGCTATCGGTGTTGCTCCTGGTTTGGGTGCATTTTCCCCGGTTAAGAGAACGCCTCTTGGTGTTGGGATTTGATCATCGTACCCGGCCTGAATGTGCTGCCGAAATGCGATTTGTTGAAACAGTGTCACTGGCACTGGGAGTACGTTTTATCGGAGGAATTCGGGAGGATCAGGTCGATGCAGACAATACCAGTGAGGCAGCCTTGCGGCAGCAACGGTTGGCATTTTTCTCCAGGGAAATGTCCGGTCACTCATGCCGGGTGCTTGTCCAGGGACATCAGGCCGACGATGTGGCCGAGACGATGTTAATGCGATTGGCCCGGGGGAGTGGTACTGCGGGACTGGCTGCACCGAGGCCGGTGCAACATTTTGAAGATGGGCGATTGTTTTTGCGGCCATTGTTGTCCGTAAAAAAAACAACGCTGATCGATGCCATGCTTCAATGTGGGTTGCCTTGGTGCGAAGATGCCAGCAACGGGAAGGGTGATTACTTGCGCAACAGGGTTCGCCATAATGTAATACCTGCATGGGAGCAGGCGCAAGGGGCGATGATATCCCAAGGGGTCTTGCGCTCACGCCGTTTATTGGAGGAAGATGATACGGCGCTGGAGACATGGTTGGCCCAACTCTGGCCTCAAATGGTAGAAACAGGGATGCTTACACGGTATGACTGGCGCCCCCTGATTGGTCTTCCGCAAGCCTTGCATCGGCGAGCCCTGTGGAATGTATTGCAAATGGCATCCTTGGGCGAATCCATGGGTGCCCAAGCGGTGGACAATATTGTAGATTCACTGGCGGCAGGGATTGCCGGTCGCTGGAGTGTGGGACTTTCATATCTCATTTTTGACGGAATCGAGCTGAAAATCGACCCATGCTGCACAAGGGACACTGAAGGCTGGGTAGGTTCTCTCTTTTCCGGAATGAAACTCTTTTGGCCTTCGGGTGGTATGCTTGAGGTAAAGGAAGTAATCGTGATACCCACCCACCTGGCCTCAATTATGCAGGGGAATTTCTCTCCCCGGACGGATGTTTATTTAAATCCCGACAGCATTACCAGTGGACTGAATGTGCGGACTTGGCAGCAGGGTGACGCCTATCAGGCATTGGGGGCCCCCGGGTCCCGGAAACTTTCTGACGTATTTATCGATAAAAAAATCAATGCCGCGGAACGCCGGGAATTGCCCGTTGTCTGCGATAATAAAGGCATTCTTTGGGTGCCGGGGCTTCCGCCCGCCGACCGGTGTCGCTTGCAAAGCTCCGCAGAAAAGGCTCTTCAGTTGACTTGGGCCAAAGCACCTCTAACGTCTTTTGTTCTAGAAAATGAGTCAGTCTCCGAATAATAATCAATCCAAGCAGCCGGGTTCCGGCCCTTCTGAGCGCATAAATACCAAACTCTTACTGATTTGGCTGTCCGTCTTTGCCCTGATCCTTGTGCTCTGGTCAATTGGCGGCCCAATGGGAGACTCGTCCAATCCTCTAAATGCGGCGGAAGTGCTGTCCCGTGCCAAGAAGGGGGATATTTACTCCATTACCATTCAGGGAGATCCATCCGGCGGTAGCGATTATTACAAGTTGGAAGGACGATTGGCGGTTCAGGACAAGGATAAAGAAGGCAAAGAAATCGTGGTGGCGGGACAAAAGTTCTCTTCCTCGGGGAAGTTGACTGATAGTGATTTTGCCACCTTGCGCGCCAATGTGGACGTCAATCGCATCGTAGAAAAGCCGTCTTCCACCACGTTGATGATTTTCCTGACCAGCTCGCTGCCGATGTATCTCTTTTTCGGCATTGCGATCTTCTTTACCTATCGATTTTTGCGCAATGCGAACCGGGGTGCGATGAGCTTTGCCAAGAGCAGGGCCAAGCTGCTTTCCCGCGACAAGGACCGGGCTACCTTCAAGGACGTGGCCGGATGTGACGAGGCCAAGGAAGAAGTTCAGGAAATCGTCGAATTCCTCCGGGATCCCAAGAAATTCCAGAAAATCGGCGGACGCATCCCCAAGGGGATCCTGTTGGTCGGACCTCCCGGCACAGGAAAAACTTTGCTGGCCCGCGCAGTTGCCGGAGAAGCGGAAGTTCCATTTTTTAGCATTAGCGGATCGGACTTTGTGGAAATGTTTGTCGGTGTCGGCGCGGCGCGTGTGCGCGACATGTTTGAGCAAGCCCGGAAAAGCGCTCCCTGTATTGTTTTCATCGATGAAATCGATGCGGTGGGACGCAAGCGCGGATCGGGCTTGGGCGGCGGTCATGATGAGCGTGAACAAACCTTGAACTCGCTGCTGGTTGAGATGGACGGCTTCGAGGGGCACGAGGGTATCATTATCATTGCCGCGACCAACCGGGCCGATGTGCTTGATAACGCCTTGCTGCGTCCGGGTCGTTTTGACCGGCAGGTTTATGTCGATCTTCCCGACCTGCATGGTCGCGAAGAAATCCTTAAAGTTCACGCCAAGAAAATCAAACTTGCGGCCAATATCGACATGATGCGCGCCGCTCGTTCGACTCCCGGATTCTCAGGGGCCGACTTGGCCAACCTTCTCAACGAGGCAGCTCTGCTTGCCGCCCGGAAAAACAAGAAGGAAGTCGATATTGTTGAGATTGAGGAAGCCCGGGACAAAATTTCCTTTGGTCGCGAACGGCGTCGTCTCATGGACGATGAAGACCGCAAGATGACCGCCTATCACGAGGCGGGACATGCCGTCGTGCAGGCGCTGATTGATGACGGGCACCTTCCCTTGCACAAGGTGACAATCATCCCGCGTGGTCGTGCCCTTGGCATGGCAATGCTTCTTCCGAAAAAGGATATTCTGGGCCAATCCAAGACCCAATTGCTAAATCATATCTGTATGGCCATGGCGGGGCGGATTGGCGAGGAAGTCGTCACTGGGGATTTCAGCAATGGTGCGGCCAGTGACATCAAGCAGGCCACGTCGCTAGCCCGTCACATGGTTTGTGACTGGGGTATGAGCGAACTTGGTCCCGTGGCGCTTGGGGAAAATCAGGAGCACATTTTCCTGGCCCGTGAAATCACGCGCTCACATAGCTACAGTGATGATACTGCCCGGAAAATTGATACCGCGATTCACGATATCATCAGTGACCAGTACAAACGTGCCGAATCATTGATCCGGGAGCATGCCGAAGCCCACAAGAAAGTCGCGGAAGCCCTGCTGGAATACGAGACTCTTGACGGTATGCATGTCAATGAAATTCTTAAATACGGGGAGATCAAAACTCCGGTCGTGTAT
>JAITVQ010000285.1 GCA_031285745.1 Puniceicoccales bacterium
GTATACATTTACAGCAAACTATCTGGCATTGGTCAGGATAGTTATTCGATTAACATAAATGGAATGACTGAATCCTTAACAGCAAGTGTTCGTAACACAAGATTGGCTGTAAATACTCCAGATTTCACATTTTCCGGTGTTACCGTGGGAACTGACAAGAAATTGGATATAACTTGGCAGTATCCCGGCAGTAACGCTTCTTGGAATCCTTTTGTTAATGCCATTGTGATCGAGGTAATCCCTGAACCCTCCACCTATGCCTTTGCCGGTGTTGGCGCTTTGTTGGCCTTGGGGGCGGTTGTCTTGCGTCGCCGGAAGTAAGGATAATCTCAAAGGAAAAGTTTACAGAAAAAGCCATCCTCCCAGGGTGGCTTTTTCTTTGTCCTCGGATGAGGGGGATTTGTTAAACAGGGTATGTTATTCAACTATCCGCAACATTTTGGTGTCCGCGATAGCTCCGGTTTCTCAGACACTTCAATTACAATTCGAGTAGTGCTAAAGCCTACTCAAGCGAATACGACTTCTACCCGGCTCGCAGCAAGGGAACGATGAGTTCGAGTGTGCGGGTGGTGGCGCCCCGGTTGGCGGTGTGCCAGGCGCGGGCGTTATCTCCGAGTCGGGTACGCGCCTCGGTGTCGTCCAGTAAATTGAGCAAGGTCTGGATTGCGCAATCGGTGTCGTTGACACGTTGGGCCGCGGCAGCGTTTTCCAGCCCTTTGCAGATATCACGGAAATTCGTCATGGCCGGGCCGTAAACCATCGGAACGCCCAGTGCAGCGCAGTCGATGGGGGTTTGTCCGCCTTCGTTGGGGGGAAGGCTTTTTCCGATGAAGGCGAGCGTGGCCACGGAGGTGAGATAACGAAGCTCGCCCGTGGTATCGGCGATGCACACATCGGCAGGGTGGGGCGCGTTATTGTGCTGGGAACGTAGGAACCATTCAAAGGAGGTTTTGGCCAGCAGCTCGGCAATCTCGTTGCGCCGCTCCGCGTGGCGGGGTACCAGCAGGAGCTTGAGCGGAATCTGTCGGGCGCGGGCCTGGCTGAGAACTTCCAGTAACATGGCCTCTTCTCCGGGCCAAGTGGAGGAGCCCAGCAGGACAGGTGGAGGAGGGCTGTTGTCCGTTGTGATGAAACCGAGCGCTTTCAGCAGGGCTTGCTTCTCTTGGGGCGAGCAATCCGTGTTGTCGCCAACATCGAATTTCAAGTTGCCGGTCAGGGTAATTTTTTCTGCAGGCACGCCTAGTTTTTCAAATCGGCTCGCATCTTCCGGGGTGGCTGCGCCGATGTGCCTAAGCTGGGCCAGGAGTGATGCGCCCAATGACTTGACCTTGGCGTAGCGGCGGAACGAGCGGTCGGAAAGACGGGCGTTGATAAGGATGGCGGGGATTTTGCGTTTCGTTGCCTGATGCAGGTGTTCCGGCCAGAGCTCGCCTTCCATGAGCACGACCAAGTCGGGCTGGATGCTGTCCCACGCACAATGGCTGAAGAGCCAGAAGTCGAGAGGAAATACACCGGTGGCCATGGTGAATGGCGCGAGTTTTTCGCGGGCAATGGCGTATCCGGTGCTGGTGGTGGTGGTGAGGACGATCTCGGTGTCGTCGCGGGCGGCCAGCGCCCGGAGAAGCGGGGTCGTGGCGTTGATTTCGCCAACGGAGACCGCTTGGATCCAGATGCGCCGGACTCCGGGCCGTTTGGCAGGGAATGGGCCGATGCTGCCGAAACGATGCTCAAAATCACGCGCATACCCGCCCCGCCGCAGCATCCTAAGCAGGTAATACGGCAGGACAAAGATAAATGCCGGAAGAAAGAGAAGCCGATAGGCCCAAATCATACGCGGTCGCGACGATGCGACGGTGTCACCGGGGAGTGAAGTTAAAAATGGCGGATTTTATACCAATGTACACGCAGGTATAAAAAGAGAACCACGGATTTCGCGGAGATGATGCGATGGAAAGGATAAATGAGCGAAAACATTACATCGTGTGATGCGATGTCAGGGCGTTTTGCATCTATTTATCCGTAGTCTCTCAGATTTCCTCGAGAATCCTTAGGCAGTCTTTGTGCGTCTCCTCCGGGAGATTGCCATCAGGGAGCAAAGGATGCCGCCGCCCCAGAGGGCATAAGTGGAAGGTTCCGGAATGGCGACGAGCGAGATCGAGTTGGCGCTGTAGATGGCTTGGAAGTTTTGTCCGGCAAAAGACAATATATCGCCGCTCCCGATCACCTGTCCCTCGTAGGTGAAGCTGCCGATGGCGGGTGAAATGAGCCCGGTGACGATGTCGAAGGAGTCGTTGATGCCGGGGACATAGCCGAGATCTTTTAAAACCAGTTGCGCACCGCTATCGATGGACAGTTTCCCCGTGCCGCCCAAATCGAGCGAGCTGTAGCCACCGGCGTCGGCTGAACCAACCACCAATTCCAATACAGAGGTGGTGGCCAGTGAGACGTTCCCTTTTACGGTGAGGGTGCCGATTTTGCCCCTGGCGCTGCCGGGTGCAATAGTGCCCTTGGCATATATTGTTCCGTCGATGCTCCCGATCCCGCCGAGCACCGAGCCGTAGCCTACCGAGACGGTGGAAGTCTTGTTTTGTGCTCCGTTGAACCACATTCCGCCATCGTAGATATCGGTAGATCCGGTATAAGTGGTGCTGGCGTTAATGGTGAAGTTACCTTTTCTGGTTTTAGTGATTCCTCCGGTTCCGCTAAAACCACTGGTGGAATCGGTGCTGATGTCGTAGTCTGTCTCAATCGTCAGCCCGTGGCCTCCGATGTTGAGTTGGTCGCCCGAGAATTTATAGAAGAAAGGGGAGCCTGTGTCTCCTTGGGTGGCGCGAATGGTGCCGCCGTTGAAATTGGCTTGGGCGTATCCAGCCGGGCTGTCGGTTCTCAACGATCCTGTCTCGATAGTGCCGCCCGAGTTGAGATAAAGATTTCCTTTCCCTTCACCTCCGAGAATAAGAGCTCCGGCTGAGAGTACCCCATCGTTGTTGATGGTGAGCGTGCCAGTGCCAATATTGCCGTCTTTTTCAATTCCTCCAACGACCAAGTTACCGGGGAGATTCCAAGTTGCTTTCTGCCCTTGGCTATTTGCTCCACCGATGGTCACGGATGAGCCGGTCGCGGAATAATCTGCATAACCGATATAATTCCAGGAACTGTCGTTGCCGGAATTAACAACACCTCCGTTTGTAATTACAAGTGTGCCTGTTCCTCCGCCACCGACCGCAAGGTTTCCGGTGATTTCCCATAGCGAGTCATCGATGGTGGCAGAACCGTTGCCGGTGGCAGATGCGCCGAGTTCGGCAGCCCCTGAGGTTTTGACGTGGGATTTTCCGGACACGTTCATTGTGCCTGTCCCTGCTGCGCCAATCGAAAGTCCGCCAATAATTTCCCACGCAGCATCGTCAATAATCACGAAACCTTTGCTGTTGGCATGATATCCCAATGCCGCACCTCCCTGGGAGGCGACTGTGGAGCCACTGGACGCATTTATTGTGCCGGTATTAGCCGCGCCAATATAACTGAATCCGGTGACAACCACCTTGGCATTGTTTGCGACAGTTAATAGCCCAGTACCGACATTACCAAGGGTAAGGGCTCCATTATTCAGCCAGGTTTCGGTGTGCGAAGTGGATATTCCCGAAAGCTCTATTGTCCCATTTCCGTAGAACCCGACTTCGGTTCCCATGGTCGAGAGATAACTGTTGGTAACTGTTATTGTGCCTTTTCCAGCATAACCGACAATTGTCGCTCCGGTGTTAACGACCGTGGCTTCGTTGGAAATGGTCAGTATACCTGTGCCACCGTCCCCAATGCGTAATTCTCCTGAATTTCTCCAAGTTTCGCTTTTTCCGGAGGCCATGCCCGAAATCGTGGCTTGTCCTGTAACGCCTTCGTGAAACCCCAGAGAGGCTGATGTTGTTGAAAGGTAGCTATCCGTGACAGTCATTGTCCCGCCAGCTGCGAATCCAAGCCGCAGGGCTGTGGCCGACACGGTGGCGCCGTTCAATACTTCCAGTGAACTTGAGGCATTATTTCCGATGTGAAATTCCAGGCCACCCTGCTCCAAGGTTGTGCCGGCTCCCGTGACAATAATTTTTCCCGAGTAATTTGCTGAATTGCCAACGTACACTGTGCCGACGGTGGTCTTGCCATTGTCTATAAGCAAGGTGGACGTCCCCGGTGTGGAGGTTCCGTCCTTGGGCGTATCGCCTACGAGAAGCCAAGCTGCGGTTGTATTGCCTGAAACATGAAGCAGGCCTTGGCTGACAATCAGGTTATTCGTCCAGGATCCACCTTGGGCGAGATGGAGTGAGCCAGCGCCTGTTTTGTTTAGAAAGCCTGTGCTGTTAATTACGGTGGAAAATCCAATGTCCGAGGTTCCTGTGTTGAAAACCAAGTCATGGATCGTGAGTTCGTTGGTTGAAAAACCTTGGAAGAAGTCAGCGTTGGTCTTGGTGGCATTGACGACAGTTCCGGCGAGACCAATCCTTGCATTTCCGCTTCCCTTGATAAATCCAGACGTAGTCAGGTAGGAGAATTTTTGTGATGAAGTCCCTTCACCCGTGGTTGCCATTGAAAAGTATGAGCTTCCCGATGTGGTTCCCAAAGTGATGGTGTCCGCTATTAACCCTCCGCCTGCCTCGACAAAAAGGCTGCCGCTATTGTCG
>JAITVQ010000003.1 GCA_031285745.1 Puniceicoccales bacterium
CTGCCCATTGCGCTGGGAATGCTCGCGGTCACGGGACAACTGGGGCAGGCGCAATTGGAGGATTACGTTGTGGCTGGAGAGTTGAGCCTGAGCGGGGCCACTCGCCCAATACGCGGTGGTGTAGCCATTGCCCTGCAGGCGTTGCGCCAGAAGCGCAAAGGGGTGTTGCTGCCCAAAGAGTCTGCCGAGGAGGCTGCTCTGGTGGAAGGGGTAGCTGTGTACGCAGTGGACTCTCTCCATGCTGCTGCCAGTTTTCTCAATGGAAAGCTCGCATTGGAACCTGTATCGTCGAAAAGCAGTCCTTTCCGCCGCCCGCCGAATGCCGAGGCGTTGCTGGATTTCGCCGAGGTCAAGGGGCAGCACGCGGTTCGGCGTGCCGTGGAGGTTGCCGTGGCAGGCGGGCATAATCTGTTGATGATTGGTCCACCGGGTTCGGGGAAGAGCATGATCGCGCGTCGTATTCCGACGATTCTTCCCGAGCCGACCCTGGAGGAGTTTCTGGAAATCCTCGGAATCCAGTCGGCGGCAGGTATTAGCCTTGAAGCGGAAAACCGTTGCTTTCAGCGACCAGTACGATCTCCCCATCACACGATCAGCGATGTCGGATTGATCGGTGGCGGGGCTGTTCCAGGTCCGGGAGAGATTTCCCTGGCCCATCATGGAAGATTATTTTTGGACGAATTGCCCGAGTTTAAAAGATCTGCGCTGGAAGTAATGCGGCAGCCGTTGGAAGACGGAAGCGTCACGATTTCCCGGGCGGCGGGAAAGATTACCTTGCCAAGCCAGTTCATGCTGGTCGCGGCGATGAATCCTTGCCCGTGCGGTTATCTGGGAGATACCAAACACCAGTGCCGGTGCTCCCCTGTGCAAATTCAACGTTACCGTGGACGTATTTCCGGCCCTCTGTTGGATCGTATCGATATTCATGTTGAAGCGCCTGCTCTTTCGATTGCCGAATTGCGAACAGCCAATCAGGGAGAATCCTCCTTGCAAATTCGGGAACGGGTGATGTCGGCGCGAAACAGGCAAAAGGAGCGATTTGGTGCGGCAGGCCGTGGGACAAATGCCCGGATGGGTCAGCGACATTTGCGCGAGCATTGCCAGCTTGCGCCTGAACAAGGGATATTGCTTCAACGAGCCATGGATAAATTGAATCTTTCCGCCCGGGCCTATGACCGTGTGCTGAAGGTTTCCCGCACCATTGCCGATTTGGCGGGAAGCGAGGCTATTCAGACGCCCCACCTTATGGAAGCGATTCAATACCGCAGCCTGGATAGGAATATTACCAGTATAATGTAACTATGCAGCGATATTCTTTTCCGAACCATTGCGGCAGCCTGTGAGCGTACGTACGCCGGCAGTTCCAAAGGCCATCACTTTCCGGACAAGAGCATCAGTATCCTCGATCGACGAGATGGAAGGGAATATCCGGGAAATCTTTTCTGTTTCAGCCATCAATTGGTGCGAGATATTGGCCACCAAAAGAAATCCCCAAGACAGGTCTTCTTCGCCGCATTCGGGAAACGTTTTTTTCAGGGCGGTTAAAAAACGTTGCATGATCGGTCGCAAGGCGTCGCAAACGAGGTCAAAAAACTGTGTATCCGATTCCTGAATTTCCTGCACGATCAAACGGGTGAGAAGCATGTCGGATGGATCTTTAGCCATATGCATTTCCACCGTGGGCCGTATGTAAGCCTCGAGAATTTGCTCGATGGTCAAGGGATTGTCTCCGGAGGCTTTTTCGGCAGCATCCAGCAATGCAATCTTCCTGTCATTGGATTTTTGCAGGTAATGGAGGCAAACCGTGTAAAAGAGTCCATCCTTTGAGCCAAAGTGATAGTTGATCGCTGCCAGATTTACTTCTGCCACCGAAGTGATTTGCCGGATGGAAAGATTGTTGCGACCATGTTTGGCAAACAAGGCTCCTGCAGTTTCAATAATGTGTTCCCGGGTTCCATTGGATTGGGCGGTCGTGGAAGGGAGGCGGGTGTCATTGGGAAGGAGTGCTTTCATGGGCGGCGATATTTAGTTTAAGGTTAAGGACGGGGTTAAGAAACCAAGATAGGATGATCTCACCCTGCTGCGGTCCTCTGTTCATTCCGGTCGAAGTATTGGAGTACTTCCACCTTGGGATAGGGTTCGTCGACAGATGCCAGGGTGCGGTAGGACGGCGGCGGGAGAGTTTGTGTATCCGGCGAGGTGGTTTTGGTTTCAGGCGCAGGCTCCACGTCAAATGGGGCGGCGTATCGGAAGCGGCGGATATCGTAGAGATGCTTGCGTGCGCCGGGCAGTCTCCTGCCTTGCCCGGCAGGCATGTCGACTTGGATGACTACGGGTAGCGAATGAGGCCCGGGAGAGATGTCTGCAGCAACGCGCACGGGCATTTCGTATACGGCAGCTTGTCCTGCGGTAAGATGCAGGCGAAGGTTCTGTTTTTTAGGTAGCCCGAGCCCCGTGTGCCGTAATATGCGGATGTTAACAACACGCTGGCGGGAGGCGTAGTTTTCAAGGAATATCAATAGTTTTGTATCCGTGCCTGCCTGGATCTTGTCCGGAAAAAAGAATGCGGTGACGGCAACTTTCTTGCTGGTGCAGACAAAATCAAATCCAAGCGTACCTGCGAGAAGGGAGTGCGAGCGGGGCATGGGGGTTTTGTCGCGCAAGGATTGCAGGGTACACCACCATCCCCATATGCTAGGAATTCCAAAGACTATTATTGGTAGCCATACGTAAGCGAGGTGGTTGCGACTAAGCAGCGAGCAGGCCGCCAAGGTTCCGAGTGTGCCGAGCAGGGAGGCGATCACGACCAGCCAATCTCCCCGGTGGACGGGACCAATGTCAGGGACATCATGTACAGGCTCGGGTCGAAGAATGTCAGGGGAGTTCATATGGGCTCCTTTAAGTAGCGGTTAGTTAGGGGAGGACATTGTCATTTTGCCCGGTGCCGGTGGAATCCGGTACGTACAGCCATGACCAACCCCAGGAAGATAAGGATGCGGGAAGCCGCTCCGTCCAGAAAGTGTTCGGGTCGGCAGATGGCCAGAAACACGTTGAGCGCGATGTAGAATACAATGGCCACCACTGCGGCCCGGAATGGTGCATATTTGGCCCACCAAGCCAGAAGCCCCAGGATGATTCCGATTCCTAACGTGACTGCGGCGACAAGCTGAATGATCTCCATGGTTCGCGTTTCCGAAGCGGCTCGCGAGGAAAACAAGGCAAAGGAAGCCCAGAGGTAGAGCGGATAAATGGCCGTCAGGAGCTGGACGAAGGTGGTTACCCGCAGCCAGTCACGGCCAGAGAAGAGCTGCTGCTCTTGCATGGCACGCGCCTGGGTTTCCCGCAGGGTGCGGAATGGATCTACTAGGTTTGAGGTCATGACATGGAGGGGGTGGTTGGGGTTTCCTGTTTGGCGTGCATGGTCACGCGACCTTGGTCGCCGTCTTCACCCCATCCTCCTCCCAATGCCTTGTAGAGGTCCACGAGGGAGATGAGATGAGCGGCTTGCGAGCGGATCAACCCCTGTTGCGCAGAGAACAAATCCTGCTGGGCAGTGAGTACGGGGAGATAGCTGTCGGAACCTGCTTTCCAACGCAGGTTGGAAAGATCGAAGCGAGCCTGCTGGGCATCAACCTGGTCACGTTGGGCAATGAGTTGATTGTCATAGGCGGCCCGGGCCGAAAGACCATCTGCCACTTCGCGAAACGCTGACTGGATGGCTTTCTCATAGGCCGCGATATCCATGCGTTTCTGGATTTTTGCGATATCCAGCGCAGCCATGTTACGTCCTGCTGTGAAGATTGGCACGGTGATTTGCGGGGCAAAACTCCAGGTGCCGGAACCTGCCTTGAATAATCCGTCGAGATCGGCGCTGGATGTGCCACCGAAGGCAGTGAGCGTGATTTGAGGGAAAAACGCGGCCCTGGCTGCACCAATATTGGCATTGGATGAACGCAGGGTGTGTTCGGCCTGAAGGATATCCGGGCGGCGTTGCAAGAGATCGGAAGGAAGTCCTGCCGGGATATCTACAATAAGGTTTTGCTCGCCCAAGGAGAGTGGCGGAGGCAGATCGTCGGGCAGTTGTGTCCCGATTAAAAAGACTAATCCGTTTTGAGCCTGTTCATGGAGCCGGGTGTATTCCGCAATGTTAGTCCGGGCGTTTGCAACTTGGGCCTCGGCCATACGAAGCTCAAGTGCGTCACCTACACCTTCATCATACTTCGCCTTGGTCAAAGCATGTGATTTTTCGACAAGCTCCAAAGTTTGCTGGCCAAGAATAAGCTGCTCGTTGGTTGACCGCTCGGTGAGATATTGGGTCGCCAAGGTTGCCACAAAGGCGAGTTGGGTCGCCCTGCGGGTTTCTTCCGCGGCCAGCCAGGTTTCCAAAGCGGCATCCTTAAGACTGCGAATCCGCCCAAAGAGGTCGATTTCGTAGGCAGGGATCATGCCCCCCAGACTGTATTGGCTGGAGGTGACAGACCTACCGGAAGGCGACAAATCTGCCGGAGTCCGGCCTCTGCTCATGTCGGCGTTTCCACTGACGGAAGGCCAGAGTGCGGAAGCCTCAATCCGGTATTGGGCACGCACTTGCTCGACCCGAAGGATGGCCGTACGCAGATCACGGTTGTTCTCCAGACCACAGGCGATGAGCGCCTTTAGTCTAGGATCTCCGAAGAACTCAGTCCAAGGAATCTCGGCAGCGGACGCTTCGGGATTTGAAGAAATCTCGCCGGAAGGCCAACTCTCAGCAACCGGACTTTCAGGTTGTTCGTAGTCGGGCGCCATGGTGCAGGCAGGCAGGATTGCCAGGGAGGCCAGCAGCAGGGCCAGAGGTTTGGTGCGAAGATGTGTCATGGTTGTAAACCTCGAAGAGTTAGGAGGGATCATTGCAGGTATACTGCGTCATCAGCCTTATCCTTGGTTTTGTCCTTGGATTTGGGTTTGCGCCAGGTGAAGACCTTCATGATGACCACGTAGAACACCGGCACCAGGAAGATGGCCAGAAGTGTTCCGGCTACCACACCACCAAGTACGCTGGTTCCGATGGCGTTTTGTGACCCAGAGCCAGCTCCGGTTGAAATGGCCAAGGGCAGTACCCCAAATCCAAACGCGAGTGACGTCATCAAGATCGGGCGGAGTCGTTGTCGCGCGGCATGGATGGTCGCCTCGATCAAATCAACCCCGCTGTCGAAACCTGCCTTGGCAAATTCGACGATCAGGATCGCATTCTTGGCGGTAAGGCCGACGGTCGTGATCAATCCAACTTGGAAGTAGACGTCGTTGTTGAGACCCCTAGTCCAGACTGCCAAGACAGCGCCGATGATACCAAGGGGAACCGCCATCATGACTGAGAACGGGACCGACCAGCTTTCGTAGAGGGCTGCAAGACAAAGGAAGACGATTATCAGCGAGATGGCATAGAGGGCCGGGGCTTGTGCTCCCGAGAGTTTTTCCTCGTAGGAGAGAGCCGTCCACTCGTGGCTGAAACCTTCGAGCTCCTTGCTTTCCATCAGGCGGTCCATGGCGTTCATGGCGTCACCGGAACTTCTTCCTGCCACAGCCTCCCCTTGGATGGCGATGGAAGGCAGTCCATTGAAGCGTTCGAGCAGCGGAGAGTTGTAAGCCCACTCACCTTCCGTGAAGGCACTGACCGGAACCATCTGCCCGGAGCTGTTCGGGACATACCAGCGTTCGAAGTCCTCGGGAAGCATGCGATATTCGGCGTCAGCCTGCAGGTACACTTTTTTGACGCGCCCCCGGTGCGTGAAGTCGTTGACGTAGGTGGAACCCCAGCCTGCGGCGAGCGTCTGGTTGATCAAGCTGAGCGAGATGCCGAACGCAGAGGCTTTCTCTTCGTCAACGTGGAGATAATATTCAGGAACGTCGGCAAATCCATTGGGTCGGACATTCGCAAGATTTTGCTTATCCTGGGATGCCATGCCAAGCAGCGTGCCCCGGGCTTCCATCAGCGCCTCGTGTCCCTTGTTGGATTTGTCAATGAGCTGGAATTCGAAGCCATTGGCGGTACCGAGTTCGGTAATTGCCGGAGGCGGGAATACGAAGACCATCCCTTCCTTGAGACTGGAGAAATGATACATGGCTCGACCCGCAATGGCCTTGGCCCGGTGATCCGTTCCCGGTCTTTCTTCCCAGTCCTTGAGTTTGATGAAGCCCAGGCCTGCGTTTTGGCCGCGTCCACCAAAGCTGAATCCGGCGACGGCCATGACTGATTGGACAGACTCGCTTTCTTCGTTAAGGAAATAGTCCTCAACCTGGCGCAAGATGGCAATGGTTTGCTCCTGGGTAGAACCCGGAGGCAACTGGACTTGCAGCATGAGCACGCCCTGGTCTTCTTCCGGGAGGAACGAGGTGGGAATGCTGGAGAATATCCATCCCATGCCGCCACAGATCAAGGCATACACCAGAAGTGAGCGGCCCCAGCGTTTGACGGAATGCTTTACGCCCGTGCCGTATAGTTCGGTGCTGCGGTTGAAGGTTCTGTTAAACCAGCCAAAGAAACCGCGCTTTACCTCGTGGTGCCCTTTCGGAATGGGCTTGAGCATGGTAGCGCAAAGTGCCGGCGTCAATGTAACCGCCACGAAGACGGAGAGGGCCATGGCCGATGCGATGGTGATGGAGAACTGGCGGTAGATGATACCGGTAGCTCCGCCAAAGAAGGCCATAGGGAGGAAGACCGCGGCGAGCACCAGCGCAATACCGACCAGCGCCCCGGTGATCTGCCCCATGGATTTTCGCGTTGCTTCCTTGGGAGGCAATCCCTCCTCGCTCATCACGCGTTCGACGTTTTCCACGACCACAATGGCGTCGTCCACGAGCAATCCGATGGCGAGCACCAGACCGAACATGGTCAGCGTGTTTATGGTAAATCCACAGGCCGCCATGATCGCAAAGGTACCAAGAAGCACGACAGGAACGGCGATGGTCGGAATAAAGGTGGCCCGGATATTCTGGAGGAACAGGAACATGACCAAGAACACCAGCACGATGGCTTCGATGAGTGTCTTGACCACTTCCTCGATGGAGAGACGAACGAAGGGGGTGGTGTCGTAGGCGGGAACGCACTTCAGGCCAGCCGGGAAGAATTGTTCCTGCGAGGCGATGTATTCGTTGAGCAGCCTGACTGTTTCGAGCGCATTGGCCCCGGTGGCCGGCTTGATCGCCAGACCGGAAGTTTCGTGCCGATTATAGAAAGAAGAAATCGCTGCGCTTTCCCCCCCGAGGTCAACCCGGGCGACATCTTTCAGAAGAACCTTTGAGCCGTCTTCATTTACGCGAAGCAAAACATTTTCAAAGGCCTCAGGCGTCTTGAGTCGGGTCCGGATGGTGATGTTGGCATTCAGCCTTTGGCCGGGGACGGCAGGGGCTCCACCAAACTGTCCGGCGGAAATCTGGGCATTCTGGGCAGTCAGGGCAGCCGTGATATCCGCGACAGAGATGTGGTAGTTGGTCATCTGGGTAGGATTTAGCCAGATGCGCATGGCGTACTCGGCGCCGAACAAGGTAACGTCACCGACGCCGCGGATACGGCTGAGCGGTTCTTTCAGGGTTCCGGCGATGTAGTCGGAAATGTCGTCCTTGTTCATCGAGCCGTCCTCTGTGTAGAAGCCGTAAACGATAAGGAAGTTTCGGACGGATTTCTTCACGGTCACACCAAGCTGCTGCACCTCCATCGGGAGAAGCGGCGTAGCCAGCTGCAACTTGTTTTGCACCTGCACCTGGGCGATGTCCGGGTCAGCTTCATTGTTGAAGGTGATGGTGATGGTCACATTGCCATCGGAGTCGCTCCGGGTTTCCATGTACCGGAGATGGTCAATCCCGGTGAGCTGTTGCTCGATGACCTGGGCCACCGTGTTTTGCACGGTTTCGGCAGAGGCGCCGGGATAGCGTGCATAGATTTCAACCTGTGGCGAGGCGATGTTCGGGTACTGGGAGATCGGCAGCGTCGAAATGGCGAGCAAGCCTGCTCCCATAAGGAATATGGCGAGCACCCAGGCAAAGACCGGCCGGTCGATAAAAAATTTGGCCATGTTGGGAAATGAAAAAGGTGAAGTCGGAACTGGCGGTTAACCAGCGGTGGTTATTTGGTCTCGGAGGAGTTTTCCTTTTGAGGCTCCCACGGAACAGGTGTAACTGGAGAGCCAGGCCGGATGCGTTGCAGATTGGTCATGATGATCTGGTCGCCGACCTTCAATCCGCCCGTGACGACCCACTGGTCCTTGTAGGTCCGGCCGGTTTCGATGATGATATTTTCGGCTTTTCCTTCCTTATTGACGATCCAGATCGTGGGCTTGCCTCGATAGTTGCGGCTTACAGCCTGTTGCGGAGCGAGAAGTCCGTTTTCATCGACAGACTGGATCAGGTTGGCTCGAAGGAACATGCCAGGCAGCAAGTCCAGCTTGGGATTGGGGACCAATACCCGGAGAGTAACCGACCCACTGGTGGGATTGACAGATATGTCGGAAAATTGGAGCTGCCCAACCTGGTCATAGGGCGAGTTATCTTCGTAGAGGAGGTTAACAGGCGTGTTGGAGTCAGAAGAGCCTTTTTTCAGGAAACCTTTTTCCAATGCTTTCTTGAGACTGATGACTTCCTTGCTGGCTTGAGGCAGATTTAGGTAGATCGGGTCCAATTGTTGTACCGTGGCGAGGAGATTTGCCTGGGCCGCCTGGACGTAGGCGCCTTCCGTTACCTCTGACATGCCGATGCGTCCGCTGATGGGCGATCTTACCTGCGTGTAGTCGAGGTCGATTTTGGCGGCAAGAATAGCAGCCTCGGCAGAAGCCTTGTCGGCAGTGTATGTGCCGACAGCCGCAACGGCGTCGTCATACTGTTGTTTGCTGACGGCATTTGAAGCGATGAGGTTCTTGAACCGTTCAGCCTGGATTTCGGCATTGGCTAGATTGGCTTTGGCTCTGGCCAAGCTGGCTTCGGCACTGGCCAAGGTGGCTTTGTAGGGAGCCGGGTCGATTTCGTAGAGTAATTGTCCTTCCTTGACGTCGGTGCCTTCCTCAAAATGCCGCTTCAGGATGATGCCGTTAACCCGGGCGCGAACCTGGGCAACTCGAAAGGATTCGGTGCGGCCTGTCAGTTCCCGTGTATGAGAAACGGGCGTTTGTTTTAAAGTGACGACACCGACTTCGACAGGAGCATTGGGATCGTGGGCAGCAACACCCCCCGTAGCCTTTTTCTCACAGCCGCTGAAAGAGATAGCGCCGATAACGGCGAGGGTGGACAGGAATAGTTTGGTTGATGTCATAAAGAAAGTGAGAGCTGGTTGCTGTAGTATGGGTGTGGTTTGGTATTCGGTTCCTACAAGAGTATCAAACAAAGCTCTTGAGGGGAATTACTTTGTTTCTTGCAGCTTGTTAGGTTTTAGTTAACAAGATCGGCAATGGAACTCAGGCATTTCCGATATTTTGTAGCCGTGGCCGAGGAATTGAATTTCAGGCGGGCAGCGGACCGGCTAAACCTGTCTGCGCCTACCCTCAGCGTTCAGATAAAACAGTTGGAGGATGACTTGAATGTGCAACTCCTGGAGCGGGATACCAGCAAGGTGCGTTTGACCGGGTCGGGAGAATTTTTTCTGGAGGAGTCCAAGAAAATTTTGGAACGCGTTGAGCATTTGGTACTCGCCACCCGGGAGACTTCCCAGGGCAAACGAGGTGTGTTACGAATCGGCAATGCCGGGATGCCGTCTCATGAAATTGTTTCCGCCGGCCTGAATGAATTCCAAAAATCATTTCCCCAAGTGGATGTTATTATTGAAGAAGTAGGCGTTAATCAGGTTCAGATGGATGCCTTGGCCAAGGGGAAAATACATATCGGGTTTATTTTCCAGAACGAAGGGGCCTCGCTGCCGGGCTTTCTGAGTTTTCCAATGGTTAAAGCCCCGGCGTGGCTCATACTGAGCGAGAAACATCCCTTGGCGCAGAAGAAGAGTGTTTCACTGAAGGAATTAACCGGTGAACGGGTTTTGGCGATAGGCACCAGAAAGGAAACATCCATTCACGCCGGCTTTATGAACTCTGCGTTAAGGACGAGAGGGATCAAGCCGGGCACATTGAGAATGGCAAACGGGCCATACGCCTTTTTCACGATGCTTGCTGCAAACCAAGGAGTCTCCATTATCGGTGGCATGCAGGGAATGCCAATGCCGGTCGGGGTTATCCAGCGGCCCATCAAGGAATCGGGCCCTGATTTAAAGATGGAAGTCCGGATGGTTTGGCGGAAGGCCGAGAAATCTGTGCCGGTGCTCAAATTGGTTGAAACACTGCAGCGGTTCAGCCTGACCCGGCAAGAGGCTGGTGTTGTTTAAACTGCACAAAAAAAGCGCATCGTGGTGATGCGCTTTTTTAATCAGATTATCCTATGCCGTCGCAGGGATTTCTGTTGGCGCCAAGATTGAATCCAGAACATCCAGCGCACTATAGCTGTCGGCTCCGTTTTTAAGGAATCGGACGATGTCATTGAGGGAATCTCCTGCAGTGGCGACCATGGATTCCATAATGTTGTTTTTGCGAACTTGTCCGAAACCGGCGGAGGCAATCAGGCCGTTGCAGAGGCACATGCGTTTCTCGGTCTCTTCAACTTTTCCGCCTTTCCGGAGGTAGTCTTCGACGGGCTCGCTTGCACAACGCCAGCCCATTGTTCCGTCTTCGCGGCGGAAGGCGGTACGAAGGTACCCGAGGTCGCAAATGCGTTTGCGTTCTTCGTAAACCTTTTTCTCGGAAAGGGTCTCCGGTACTTGGACGACCTTGAAAGGGAACCCGGTTGGGGAGGCAAATGGGTCGGTAAAGACCTTGGCGGCGCCAACCTTGGCCAAGGAAATGATTTTTTTCCGAAGCGATGCCGCCATTCCGGATTCTTCGCAGCAGGCAAAAGCTGTGCCGACCTGGATGCCCACGGCTCCGGCAGCCTTGGCCTCGGCGAGTCCCTGGGCCGTGGCATAACCTCCGGCGATCCAGAACGGAAGCCCGACTGCGGCGATTTTATCAAGCTCTGGAACATCCCGGGCGCCGTAGATGGGCTGCCCCTGGTCGTCGAGCTGCAGCGGGCCACGAGGTGGAGCATTATGACCACCAGCAATGGCTGTCTCGACCACAAACCCATCTACTTTTCCACTGGATTTTTTCGCCAAGGAAATAGCCAGGGTTGCTGACGTGATGATGGCAAGGAATTTGGGTCGTTTGAGCTTGGGAGCAGGCTGGCCGAGAAATTCAGAAGGATCAAAAGTGTACTCTGCTTCCTCTCCGTTCGCGACCTCGAATTTCAAGGTGGCGGGCTGGCCGTCGGCAAGCTTGTCGAGAACACCCGGTACATGGCGCGGAATGCCAGCACCCATGAGGACATAATCGACTCCGGCCAACATGGCGCCATAAAGGGATGGCAGCTGCGGGATCCGGATTTTGTCGAGCAGGTTGATACCGATGCTGGCCTTGGGATTGTCGTTGCGGGCCAAGGCTACTTCGCCGAAACAGGAAAGTGCGGTCAATTCCAGCAAGCTCTTTGAGGGCTTTTCGCTGAACAGAGGGATGCTCTTATAGGGTGCATCCGCAGCTCTTCCGTTAGGGGAGAACCAGCGATCAATAACGCGTTGGGCAATATCCTGAAATGGGAACTTTTTATAGACATTGCGCAACAACCCGCCTTCGTCTCCATCCTGCAGAATACGTGCATGGACAGAGTCAATGGCTGTGCCGGAAACGACACCGAGTTGGCCTTTTTCCGAGACTGTCCGGGCAAGTCGCCAATTGGAGATGGCTATACCCATACCGCCTTGGATGATCTGAGGAAGATTCATGTTCTTTGTTGTGCAGTCTGAGGTCTCAAATGTTGCCGCGAGGGACAAACTTGAAACGAACACTGAGGAAGTGTTGTGTTTCGCGATTTTTTCAAGGCTTTTAGTAGTTTATTAATTTACTGAAGAAACGGCCTCCCTGCATCGCCTGATTATTAGAATTGCTTAACTTTCAACGAGCGGTGCGGCATCGATATTTGCCTGGTTCACTTTCCGGAGTGGAAGCATTCTATGGCATTCAATATCAATGAAAAGTAGTGAATTCCAGGATGACCCGTTTCGCATGATTTTTCTTTTGCATCAAGGCCGTCATCGAAAATCTCGTTTGTTGGAAAATGCGACGTGTAACTAATTTGTTACATAAATGGATGTTATACATTCCGAATGAAGTTTCACCTTTGATAATTCGAGGTGTTTTAAATGAGGGTTTCAATGTTTACCCCCGGCGTCGGCAGAGGCCTAAAACAAACCTTGGGCGATGTTATTCAGCAAATACATCTTTATGTTCCCAACTTGGGCAGCCGCATTACCTACCAGAGCCGGATCGTGTCTCTTGTGATGAAAAAGATACAAGACACAGGAGTGGTTATAGGGGACCTCCGTTTGACGCTTTCGATCAATCCCCAATTGCGCTGCCTTTGAAATACCAGACAGGAAGAGAACCGCGGATGTCATTACGGATATGAAAAGGATAAATAAGAAGGGGACATCATGCTGTTTAGTGCTGGGTAGAGAATCTTTCAGGGTCAGCTGTCTCCTCTCTCCATCGTCCCATCCATGACTATCTGTCCTGTCCCAACCTTAACACTCTAAAGTGTTTTGTACTAATTTTTGCAGATGGCGCTGAGCGTGCGCAGATATCTGCATTGCTACCACAGATTCAATATTGACGGCGATTTTCTCATCCATGACTCCACAAGCGTCAATCAACTGTAAAATCAAAATCCCGTCTGCTACCTCTTGGACAAACCCCATTATCGCATCCTCGGAATATTCCAGCCAAACACTTATTATTACCCGTTCCTTGCATGCGTATACCAGCACCTCCAAGCCGGATGTCACATTTAGCACATCCTTCATTTCGGAGTTATCGGCCCCCCCCTGAAAGTTCTCTTTTAGAAAGAGTATTTTTTTCAAATAAGAACTTTCCAACTCTACCTTGATGATGTCATCCAACTTTCCAACATAAAGCCCGTCATCAACTCCGTTCTCATCCAAGGAGTGAATGATAAATTCAGATTCATTGCAGGCCAAAACAAATCCTACATTAAAACGGGCAGGTTCCTGAGCGTTGGAATATATCGCAAGAAATACTCCTTTCGTCAGAAGGGCTTTAAGTTTATTTTTTGATTTCATAATATCCCAGAAAGACCTGTTGAGTTGTTCTCCACAAGCCTCAACTCGACAGTTCTGCACAGGGATCGCCGACGATTGTGCCGCCCTCCCCTCGATAAACCGCCCTTCCCCTTTTCAGCTAAGAAATCGGATCAATCCAATCAGCGCAGGAATCCATCCAATCAGAATCATAACGGCAATTATCTTCCTTGTAATAGAACTATAAGAGGTCAGCGGATTAATGTTTTTACCCCGGTAATCGTGGACAGACAGTTTAATGGTTTCCGAAAACAAACATAGTATAAAAATCACTCCGAAGGGGCCGCCCAAAAACACCAGGGCCATGTGCATGCCTTTGCCAAATTGCACGTATGCCGCCCACATTCCGAGAATCGCGCACACAGCCACTCCGCACATCGTAACTAAAAAATATATCCAGGAAAACATCAACATGGCCTTTTGCGCGACAGTCCGCTCCTTGTAAGCGCGGTTGTCATCCTCTCTCTGTCGCCTTAGATCTTCTTCCCTTCTTCGTTCCTCCACTGCCGTCACCCGGCCGGGATTCGTATATGTGGCAAAATAGCCGCATCTCGGGCATCGAACATTTTTTATGCCGCCCCCCAACTCACTTATCGGGACATGGATTTTCTCCGGCATCGTCACTCCGCACTTTGCACAGGTTGCCATGATGTTTCTCCTTTGTTTGCGTACTCCGCCTGTTTGTGAAACTCTCCGGCCAGGCCTCAAAGATCAACAAGCATCTTCTCCGACGTTGCAAATACCGATCGCCTCAATCCGACAGCCCTTCACAGGGATCGCTGGCGTCCCAGTATTATCCTTTGAAAAACCAAGTGGCCCATGCAGCAGAGAGCAGGCTTCGAGCAATTGTTTGTTATTTGCAACGCGTCTTTCCGGCAAACGAGAATATTGTAAAGGTTGGCAAAGGAAGACACGCAACGCGCCATGAGACGGGCTAGGCGTTGGAGTGTTCAGTTTGACGTAGGTAAGTTTACTCCGATTAAATTCGGAGGGTTATCGCCGAGAAGCTCCTTAAGTGTTTCTTTCAATAGCACAGTCAATTACCACGTTGGCATCACGACTGCTATGGTTGCCCGTAGGTTCTTTTAATAGGGCTTTGAAAGTACAAATAAGGAGAGAACCGCGGATTTCGCGGATATGACAGGATGGGGAGTAATTAAGAATTAAAAATTATGAATTAAGAATGAGACAGAGTTAGTGAAAAGATAAATGAGAAGAAAAAATCTGCCATTCAAGACTCTGTGTTAGAGAGAATTTCCACATCCTTTTATCCGTGGTTCTCCAATTCGTAATTCGTAATTAATTTTTTCCCAATTCTTAATTCATAATTCATAATTTTTAATTACCTCCTTCTACATCCCTCTATCCGGGTTTCTCTCTCTGCTCTAATTTTCCTGTCAAATAACCCCGTCTGATACCTAATCAATTGCCGGTGGGAGTAGCAAAACAGGCGGACATGCCCCTTTCGTCCGCGAACGATCCCATGAAGTACACTGTACGTGTAATATTCCTCCATGGACAAAACCACCATGTACAGTGGACATGGTACCTCTGACAGCGACGATACCATGAATGTCACTGCACGTGTCATATTCCTCCACGAACGAAACCATGAAGTACAGTGAACATGGCTCCTTCCTTCGCGGACGAAACCATCATGTACACCGTACGTGTAATATTCGTTCGTGAACGAAACCACCATGTACACTGGACATGGCCCCTCCGACAAAAAACAAACCATGAATGCCACTGTACGTGTAATATTCCTCCACGGACGAAACCATGAAGTACAGTGGACATGGCCCTTTTGTTCGCGGACGAAAGGACCATGTCCGCTGCATTTCATGCGTTGCGTAAGGCAGGATTAACAGGGGGCAGATAAGCGGAAGATGGACAGGAAAACGGGAAGCCTCCGGGATTCCGAAGGCTCTGGGGAATTTTGGGGACTCTCTTTATTGGGCGTTGAGCGTTTTTACCAACTGTCTGAGCAGAGCATATGCGCCAATGCCCTTTTAAACACCATACCATCGTTTCTGATGTCAGGCCAAAGAAAAGGGCGCCGGATTCCGGCGCCCTTTTCTTTTCGCAAGTGTAATTAAACACCACGGTAATCAGGAGAGCCTACTCCTGCTGAACCTCGCCGCTTGGCCAGTTCCTTCGCCTTTTTCAGATCCTCGTTCAGCTTCTCAATGCGCTGGTTGAGGTCCTCGATCTGGGTTTTCAAATTGGCATTTTCGGCATTGGCTTTTTCCAGTTCAGCCGATCCTGCACTGGAGCTACTGGCGGCAGCGGCGTCTGCGGAGGCTTTCGCAGCCAGTGCGGCATCACGATCTTCCCTGGCCTTGGTAAGATCTTTTTCCAGTGAGCTGATTTTTTCTTCCAGGGTCTTGACTTCGGTATTGTCACGCAACTTGGCCACATCCGTGTTCAGCGTTTCAACCTGGGAGCGGGTCTCGGAGAGTTTTTTCTCCAACTCGACCGCATTGGCATCCGCCTTTTCCTTGGCCCGGTTGGCATCAACAAGGTCGGCATTGGCCTTGGCAAGTTGCTTCTGAAGTTCCGCCAGTTTGGCGGCAGTGGTGGAGTTGGCGGCGACGGCAGCGGCATATTCAGTCTTTGCCTTTTCCAGATCGGCTTTCAACTGCTTGATTTGCTCATCGCGGGCAAGAATGTCACCTTTGATGCTTTCCAGCTTGGCCAGCGCACCGGAGGCCTTCTGCTCTTGCTGCGCGCTGTTTTCCTTGGCCTTGGTTGCACTGGCCGCGTTATCACTGTTTTCAGTCCAAAAGAAAAACGTCGTGCCAGCAAGGATGAGGGCAATGATGCCCAAGGCGAGTGAGGTTTTATTCATTATTTTAGATTTGGTGGTAAGAAAGGTTTTTTAAAGGAAATCGGAATATCTTCCGGGTCAAGTGAGTGTGCCTAGGAAAGCTTGTTTTTATAATCGGCATAACCAAATTTTTTCACAACACGATATTCGTTGTTTTCCGGGTGGTAAGTGGCGATGGACGGCAAATTTATGCCATTAAAGGTAGTGTTTTTGACCATCGTGTAATGGGACATGTCGAGAAACACAACCTTGTCCCCCACTTTCAGCGGTTCGGGGAATGAGTAATCCCCCATGACATCGCCCGCCAGGCAGGTCGTGCTGCCCAGCCGGTAGGTGTGGGCAAACTCTCCCGGTTTCCCGGCACCAAGAATTTCCGCCCGGTAGGGCATCTCCAAGGTATCCGGCATGTGCGCCGTGGCCGAGGTGTCCAGCAGGGCAATGGGCATGCCATTATGCACAATATCAATCACAGTGGAGACGAGAACCCCGGTCCCCAGGGCGATCGCCTCGCCCGGCTCCAGATAGATGGCCAGTTGCTCGCCCCATTTTTTCCGAAAGTCGGTGATGGTTTTGCAGAGCAGGTCCACATCGTAGTCGCTCCGGGTGATATGATGTCCGCCGCCAAAATTGATCCACTTCATCCGAGGAATCAGGTCACCAAATTTCTCCTCGAAGTGGGGAATCGTGCGGGCCAGCACATCGCTGTTTTGCTCGCACATGGTGTGGAAGTGCAACCCCTCGAGTCCGTCCAGGTCCGCCAGGTTTTTGATTTCGCCCCGGGGAGTCCCCAGCCGGGAACAAGGCGCACAGGGATTGTAAAGCTCCACGGCGACCTCGGCGTATTCGGGATTAACACGAATGCCGCAGGAGATTTTGCGGGAGGCTGATTCAACCCTGGCCCGATGGCGTTGCCACTGGCCGGGGGTGTTAAAGGAGATGTGGTCGGCAATGCGGACAAGCTGGGCCATCTCGTCGTCCTTGAATGCCGGGGAATAAACATGCACTTCTCCGCCGAATTCCTCGAATCCCAGCAACGCCTCGTGCAAGCCGCTTGCCGTGGTCCCGGCCAGATATTGGTTGATCAGCTTAAACTCGCTGAATTGGGCATACCCTTTCAATGCCAGCAGGATTTTGCATCCGGTGCGATCCATGACGGACCGAAGTATCCGGCAATTGCGCTCCAGCAGCCCCCGGTGCAGCAAATGGCATGGGCTGGGAATCTTGGTAAAATCCAGTTTGGAGAAAGCTTCAACCATCATGCCCGAGAGGGAACCCGGAAGCTCCGGATTGGCGAGAGGAAAGAATAAGCGGGCATCGTCAAAAACAAACAGGCAGCCGGATGGCTGCCTGTTTGTTTTCGGGAAAGTCCGGCCAGATCAACGCGACGCGAGAGCCGCCGCCAGTTTTTTCCCGTATTCCTGAAGCGATGTCACCGCAATGGATTTTCCTTTCAACGCCTTGATACCCCGGACCGCCGCCTGGGCACCGGTAATGGTCGAAATCATGCAGACCCGGTGGAGCACCGCATCCGAGCGCATGTGGTTCTCGTCACGGCGCGGCATCATGCCGACCGGCGTGTTGATGATCATCTGCATTTCACCGTTCTTGATCATATCAAGAACATTGGGACGGCCACCATCACTGATTTTATGCAGTGAATTCACGGTAACACCCCCCTCCCGCAGGGCCTTGGCCGTGCCGCTGGTGGAATAGATGCAGAACCCAAGCGCGACAAGTTCCTTGGCAATCTTGACCGCCATCGGTTTGTCACGGTCTTTTACTGAGAAGAAGACGTTGCCTGAGGAAGGAAGCGCGGGCTGGGCGGCCATCTGTGATTTCGCATAGGCAACACCCAGGTCTTCGTCGATGCCCATGACTTCACCCGTGGAACGCATCTCCGGCGAGAGCGCCACCGGTGCCCCCGGGAACCGGTTGAAGGGGAAGACAGACTCCTTGACCGCGTAATAGGGAGCAATGATTTCCTCGGTAAATCCAATATCCTTGAGCTTTTCGCCCACCATGCAGCGGGCGGCATACTTGGCCAGCGGGATACCGATAGCCTTGGAGACGAAGGGCACTGTGCGCGATGCGCGAGGATTTACTTCCAGCATGTAAACAACCCCATCCTTGATCGCAAACTGGATATTCATGAGCCCGACCACGCGAAGCTTCTTGGCGAGGTCGTGCGTGATACGACGCACCTCGGCGATGATCTCGGGAGAAAGGGTGTGGGGAGGAAGCACCATCGCGGCGTCACCGGAATGAACGCCCGCGTATTCGATATGCTCCAGCATGCCGCCAATAACAGTGGTTTCCCCGTCGCTGATGGCATCAACGTCAAGCTCGATGGCATCTTCGAGGAATTTATCGAGAAGAACCGGCTTGCCGGGAGCGGCATCAAACGCCTCCCGGATCACCGCCTTCATTTCCTCCATGTCGTAAACAATAAACATGCCGCGTCCGCCCAGGACAAACGAGGGACGAAGCAGAATGGGGAACCCAATCTCCGTCGCCATGGTATAAGCCTGCTCGGGAGAAAGCGCTGTCCGGTTGGCCGGTTGCTTGATCTTGAGCTCCTCAAGGATGTCCTTGAAAAGTTGGCGGTCTTCGGCGAGCTCGATGCTGGCCGGGCTGGTGCCGATGATGTTGACACCGCTGGCCTCAAGCTCGGTGGCAAGGTTGAGGGGAGTCTGTCCGCCAAACTGGACAATGGCTCCGTCACATTTTTCCTGATGATAGATTTCCAGGACGTCTTCCAGGGTGAGTGGCTCGAAGTAAAGCCGGTCGGAAGTGTCATAGTCGGTTGAGACCGTTTCCGGGTTGGAATTCACCATTACGGTTTCAAAGCCGATTTCGCGAAGCGCAAACGAGGCATGCACGCAGCAGTAGTCGAACTCGATGCCCTGCCCGATGCGGTTGGGGCCTCCGCCCAAAATCATGATTTTCTTTTTATCGCTCGCGATGACTTCGTTCTCATCCCCATAGCTGGAATAGTAGTAGGGCGTCTTGGCCTCAAATTCGGCGGCACAAGTATCCACCAGGCGGAACACGGTGTTTACACCGGCGGCGGTGCGCGCATCCTTGATTTGCTTGGAGTGCGTGCCCGTAAGGTGGGCAATTTGGCGATCAGTGAATCCGGCCTCCTTGGCGGTTTTAAGGAGATCAGGGGTGAGCCCGGCCAGACCGCTTTTATGGATCTGTAATTCGAGATCGGTAATGCCCTTGAGTTGCTGGAGGAACCAAGGATCTATTTTTGAATAATCCGCAATTTCCTCGATGGGCATACCCGCCAGAAAAGCATAGCGGATGTAGAAAACGCGCTCGGTCGTCGGGGTGATCAAGGAAGCAACAATTTGTTCGCGGTCAGGCAGGTCATACCCGCCAAACTTGCCACCGGCACCAAAACCCCATGCACCGATTTCCAAGGAGCGAAGGCCCTTTTGGAAAGCCTCCTTGAAGGTGCGTCCGATGGACATCACCTCGCCAACCGCTTTCATGGACGATGTCAGTGTGCGGTCGGCCCCGACAAATTTTTCAAAGGCAAAACGTGGGAACTTGGCGACGATATAGTCGATGGCCGGTTCAAAGCTAGCCGGGGTGCTTCGGGTAATGTCGTTCTGGATCTCGTCGAGAGAGTAGCCGACTGCCAGCTTCGCGGCCAGCTTGGCAATCGGGAAGCCCGTGGCCTTGGAGGCCAGCGCAGACGAGCGGGAAACCCGGGGGTTCATCTCGATGACGACAAGCCGTCCGTTGGCGGGATTAATGGCAAACTGGATGTTGGAGCCGCCCGTTTCCACCCCGATGGCCCGGATGATGGCAAAGGAGGCGTCGCGCATGAGCTGATATTCTTTATCCGTAAGCGTGAGCGCAGGCGCAATGGTAATGGAGTCCCCGGTATGGACCCCCATGGGGTCAAAGTTCTCAATGGAGCAAATAATGACGCACTGGTCCTTGTGGTCGCGCATCACTTCCATTTCCATTTCCTTCCAGCCCAGCAAACACTCCTCGACAAGGATCTCATTCACAGGGGATGAGTCCAAGCCAAAGGTAACCATTTGGTCGAATTCCTCCTTATTGTAGGCAATCCCGCCCCCTGTGCCGCCCAAGGTATAGCTGGGGCGAATGATTAGCGGGAACTGGCCGCCCACGTCGGGAATGGCCGCCCGGGCCGCCTCCAGTGTCTTGACCACTTTCGATTTCGGAATATCAAGTCCGATATCGAGCATGATCTGGCGAAACTTTTCCCGGTCTTCCCCGCGCTCAATGGCATCAGCCTTCGCCCCGATCAACTCAACCCCATACTTTTCGAGAATACCCTGCCGGGCCAGCTTCAGGGAGAGATTTAGGGCAGTTTGTCCGCCCAATGTGGGGAGAAGGGCATCGGGACGTTCCTTGGCGATAATCTTCTCAACCGCCTCAATAGTAAGTGGCTCGATGTAAGTGGCGTTCGCCATGCCGGGGTCCGTCATGATGGTGGCGGGGTTGGAATTCACCAACACCACCCGGTAACCTTCCTCCCGTAGCGCTTTGCAAGCTTGGGAGCCGGAGTAGTCAAACTCGCAGGCTTGTCCGATACTGATCGGACCTGCGCCCATGCTGAGGATGGGTTTGATGTCGGTGCGCTTGGGCATGGGAAAGTAAAAAGGCGGGGCGAAAGTGAGGAGCTACCAAGCCCATGCGGCAAGCTAGAAATAGGATTTTCTTGGAAGACCTGCCCCTGATTTTTTACAAGGGGAGGAATTACCAGCCTTGACAGGCGGAAACAGGATGCCAAATTGTTATGGTTCTCTTTTTAATCATGTCCAAGCTACCCCTTTCCCTTCTCGTCGCGAGCGCAAGCGTGCTTTCGACCTCCGCTCTTTTTGGTGCCTTCACGCCCAACGACCCCTACTATACGACATCGGCAGCAACCTACGGACAATGGCATCTGAGGGGCACCAGTGACCTGACACCATATTATGGTTCAGCCATAGTTGCGTTAAACCCGTGGCTGACCAATGTAAAAGGAAATAACGTGACAGGAGCCTGGGCGCTCGGCTACACCGGAAAAGGTGTTGTCATCGGAGT
>JAITVQ010000098.1 GCA_031285745.1 Puniceicoccales bacterium
TGCCGCCTTCGCTCACGAACTCCATCACCCGCTTTCTCAGATCTTTGCTGTATCCCATTTCTCTCCTTTCTACCTCTTTATCTCTAAATGCCTAACTTTTTATGAGATTTGCTATAAATATTTGCAAATCAGCATCATCACTTGCCACCCTGTCACGAAAACGAAATGGATCTGTCCCAAAAATCATGAACTGCCATGTCAACTCCATCGCCAGTCGCTTGGGCCTGCGTTCCTCGCAACGCGATTCGCTGGCTATTCTGGACCGATCGTTCAACCCAAGCAAGAAACCGATGTCGCGACGGCATTGAAAATCATCCGCAGTAAATATCCTACGGTCACCGATTTCGAGCGCGATTTTCCATCCCTCTTCTTTGCCCTCGCCGCAGGCGTCAGCAAAACACGGCTTATGAGTGCGTTTATCGCCTAACCGAGAGGAATTGATCAACGGAATCGAATTTAGTGGCGTGGCTGATTATCTCGATAATGCTTGCAATTTCAAGCAAAGCTATGCTTTTTAGCATGAAATACCAGTCATTATGGAAAAACTTCGTGTAAATAAAACTTTATTGCCAAGCCTTCAACGGATATTGGAGGTGGTGGGCGAACAGATCAAAATAGCTCGTTTGCGCCGAAAATTGTCCCAGCATATGGTGGCTGCCCGCGCAGGCATATCACGCTATACGATTGAGCGAATAGAAACAGGTTCCCCAAGTGTTTCTCTCGGAGCCTATGCGCAAGTTTTATTGGTTTTGGGATTGGAAAAAGATATGCTCCTCCTCGCCAACGAGGATAAAGTTGGAAGAAAAATTCAGGATTTGGGGCTTGTTGTCAAAAAGCGGGCTCCCAAAACAGCCCCAAAAGAAAAATGAAAACTTCAGAAAAAATAATTCATGTTTTTGCAGATTGGGAGGAATTGGGGGCTGCCATCCCAATGGGAACGCTTTTTGCGGTAAATCAAAGAGGCAACGAAATGCTTTCGTTTGATTATGATGATGGATGGTTGTCGCGTCCTCACTCAAGGACTTTGGATGCGGACATTTCTCTTATTAAAGGGCGACAATATCTAAAAGACGGAAAGCCTAATTTTGGATTTTTTGAGGATTCTTCACCTGATAGATGGGGACGAGTTTTAATGCAAAGACGAGAGGCGATCCTTGCAAAAAAAGAGGGTCGTGGGGGAAGAAGGCTTACGGCATCGGATTATCTTTTGGGGGTTCATGATGAACAACGAATGGGGGCATTGCGTTTTAAAATAGAAGGAAAAGATGCGTTTCAAAATGACGCTTTGGATTTTGCCACGCCTCCGTGGACATCGCTTAGGGACTTGGAATATGCGGCTCATCAATATGAAAATGATTCTCTTGGAAACGAAGACGAATCCCTGAAGTGGATGAATAAATTATTGGCTCCGGGTTCTTCTCTTGGAGGGGCCCGTCCCAAAGCTGGAGTAAGGGATACTGGCGGAGAACTTTGGATTGCCAAATTTCCAAGCAAAGATGATGGAGGTGATGTCGGAGCTTGGGAAATGGTAGCTTATGAACTTGGGAAAAAGGCAGGACTAAATCTTCCTGTTGCCCAATTGCGAAAGTTTCTTGGAAGAAAACATACTTTCTTGTCCAAGAGATTCGATAGAACATTAGCCGGGAAACGAATTCATTTCGCTTCCGCCATGACGCTGCTTGGTTATTCGGATGGAAATAATGCAACAACGGGTGTCAGTTATTTGGAATTGGTGGAATTTTTGACAAGGCACGGAGCAAACAGTGCCGGGGATATTGAAGAACTCTTTCGGAGAATTGTATTTTCAATCTGCATCTCAAATACTGACGACCATTTGCGCAATCATGGGTTTTTATTAACCAGTGCGGGATGGATACTGTCTCCCGCCTACGATATTAACCCTAGTCCATATGGGGATGGGCTTCAATTGAACATATCTGAGGATGATAACTCGCTGGATTTGGATTTGGCCAAATCGCAGGCTGCGAATTTCCGGCTGGCAAACATTCGTGCAGACGAAATTATAAAACAAGTTAAGGATGCGGTTTCATGCTGGCGAGCGGTTGCGAAAGCAATGGAATTGCCACTGGCAGAACAGTTGGAAATGGAAACAGCTTTTCGCACATAACAACCAAGTGGTTCAATCCGAATAAATATTAAATTAATGACATTTAGTTTTCCAGATTTCAGGACGAGCTTGAAGTATACCGCTCTTGTTTTTGGAGGTGCGCTGTTGTTGGTGTATCTATTTCTTTTTTTATGGCATCCCGGAGAGGGCGAGTTACGCGATTACCTTGATGATATTGTTGTTCGTTGTGCTTCCGAAAATGTCCATTACAGGGTTGAATCTGTCGCATTTGGCCCATCGAAAGAAGTGTCATGGGGTGTGATCCTTTATTCTTTTGAGGCTGAAATTGTCGCCACGCAGGAGACTCGAATACCGACTGTGATTAATGCACGCATCGACACGATTTTTTCCAATGCCGGGCTGACCGTGAGAACTAACGGTGGGATGGCACCGGGAGGTAAAATTAAAATCCTCGGGAAGCTGTCTTTCCAACGTCGGGTTTTCAATTTCCTGATATTGAAACCGGACTTTTCCATTATTTATTCAGAGGAATACTGGAATGGATTAGCCACCAGATAATGCGAGGAACAGCGCACCCAATGCGCACAGTATCGCAATGCCGGCGAATATCTTTGCCCCGACCTCGTATTTTTCTGAACCATCCTCGGCGGCGCGCAATCCCCAAAAATAATTTATATGTAACGCGATTGCCACGCATATTAACATTAAGCCAAGTAATTGCGCGGGTGTGCCTTCAATATAAATCCGGCTTCTTGTGCGAATTCTGACCAAAAGAAATGTTTTGACGATTACATGATGTATTCCCATACTCAAGAGCAGGCAGGGCACAATAATTCCCAAGAAAAATGATTTCAGTCTGGAATTGTCCATTTTTGATAAAATAGCCTCCTTTTTGTGTTAAAAAGAGGCTGTGATTTCATCTACCAACTAGATTAGTAGTTGGGCTTTGACCATTTAATTTTTTGCAATAAGCGGGTCCACTGATCGTCGTATTCCCAACTCAGGGAAGACATTGCGTTTAGAACACCGAGGTCCCAGCTATCATCCGCAGGGTTGACGTAATCAAAAAAACGCTCCGCTCCATAACCGAGAATCATTCCGATGGCGTCAGCGGTAGTCGCCTCGACTGCGCCCCAGCCACCTTCTCCTGAAATGACCGCCAAGGGGTCAACTATGATATATAGGCATGGGTCACTTATTGTTTTAGTAACTCTTTCCGTTCCCCTTCCCCATGTCACATAAGCCGACCAGACAAAAATGCCGGAGAATGATTGCACGTATTCCCCACGGCGATAACTGGTGATTACCCATTTGTCTGTTGGCGGGGGAAGTCCATTGCCTACGCCTTGGTTTTGCAGCATCATTGGCATTTCTGGCGCGGTTTCGTATGATTCCCGGACATAGATATATCCATTTCCGAGATCGAGCGTGGCAGGACCCGTTTCTCCAACAATGTCCAAAACGGCACGCACATCCTGCACCATTAAAGCTACCTTCTCTTGCTCCGCTTTTGAGGGTATCGGCACAATTTTTTTCGTGATTATGTCTTGTGCCTGAATAGCACCCGTAAGCAGGAATATGGACGTAATGATTGATAAGACTGTTGTTTTTATAAGTTTCATAACGACAGATATTTTGCAATCAACATGTAGCATGTGCAACATGTTTTATTTCAAGATACAGCGAAATTAATTTAAGTGGAAAAGTTATCTCACATATTGCGTTACTTGTGATCCTGTCGGAATTTGTGATTATTTTGGCAATGAGCAGGCAACCAAATTGTGGTTCAAAAGCCAAAGTTCAAGTTAAGGTATTTCGAGGAAAAGCTTTTCCTCGCGCCTGCATTGTTGGTCGAATTGCTTTCCTGCTCTGCACCGCATCAGTTCCGGAATATCCCGGAACGGTGTAACGAATAACGCAGAAAGTTTTGCACATAAAAGCGTTGATTTAATTGCAGATGTCTTTCTCATGAAATTATGAGAAAAGTGAAGTCCCCTTGTTTCATAATGCTTGTCTGGATTATGTTGTTTTGTTCAGGCACAGTGCTGACTCTTAATGCGGACAATACCGCAACAAATTTACCCCAAAACGGATTGGTTCTTTGGCTTGATGGAGAAAGTTTTACTGTCTCTGAAATACCTACCCACCCTGTCTTATGGACGGACAAGAGTCCGCTGCAAAATGACGGATTGGCCTTGCAGCCTGATGGATACATGGGCGCGCCAACGCTGGGGCCGTTTCTGTCTTCATTGCGCAATGGCTATAAGACTGTTGTTTTTAACCCATTGATATTCCGATTTTATCAGAAAATGGATGCTCAAAAGGCGGCGGAGCATTTCATAGTGTTGAAGGCCACAGGAACGAATACTCCATTCAGCAGTATCTTTGACCAGATCACATACCCTACTGTGGATGGCCAGATACAGATTTTTGGACAGAAATCTGTTGGGTTGAATGTATCCGACTGGCATTTATACAATGAAAAGTCTGAGTGGAAGGATGCCGAGAGTGGCATGGGTGGGGAAGGTTTTGATGATTTTTGGGCAGAAGACCCTTGGGGTGATTTGACCATGCCAACGAAATCCAAAATCGTATATTTGAACGGGAAGGAGGTTCTTTTTGCCAACCAGGAATATCATGCAATAGGAGCAAATCCGCATCTACTGGGAGGACTTTGGCATGGAGAAATCGCCGAGGTCATTGTTTATGAGCGACACCTTTCCGATGCCGAGCGTGCTGAAGTCGAACGCTATCTGGCAAATAAATATGCGCTTGCCGATGTTTTGGTTAAGCTGGTTGATGTGCCAAGTGACTTTTTGGGGAATTTTTCTGAGATCGGAGTCCACCTGACTTGGGGCGGCGGCAATAATGGAAACGCAGTGCAGTATATTGTCGAACGTCGGGAGGCGAACGGGGAATGGACTGTCATTGCGACCATTAACAGCTTGAATTACACTGATGCAACCGCCGAGGCGGGTAAGGAATATGAATACAGAATCCGGGGAGTTCTTGGTGATTATAGTTCCAACTATACCGGCATTGTTTCCATACAAATTCCCGCCATTGAAAACGCCATTCCCGCCGCCATTGCACAATCCTACAGCTTCCATCAGGATACCGCACAGGAAATCATTCTCGTCGGTTACGATGCCGATGGCGACCCTCTCTCCTACGCCATTGTGACTTCGCCTGAGCATGGCTCCCTGAGCGGAGCGATTCCCAATCTGACCTATACCCCCAATGCCGGATTCAACGGCACGGATAAATTCGCCTTCAAGGTGAATGATGGCAAGGCGGATTCGGAAATGGCTTGGATTGCCCTGACGGTTTATCCTCCGGATGCTGACCCCAGCACCAGCCGTTTACTTATCTCCAGCCCCGCCACAGATAGCACTTTCATTACCTCAACTGAAATAAAAGGTAGTGCACTCGATCCCAATTTTACCCGTTATGAATTGCAATATCGCCCCATACCCGCCTCGGGTGGAACCGTTGAAGCCTGGACTACCTTTGCCGCCGATAACCGTCGCATCGGCGTAGGCAGCACGCCCGGCACCCTGGGCATCCTCGACCCCGGCATGCTGCGCAACGGCCAATATCAACTTCGTATTCTCCTGCACACGACAAGTGCGATAACACGCGAAAGCGCGTATGCTACCGTCACCATTGACGGGCAGCGCAAGATCGGTCCATTCAGTGTTTCCTTCAAGGATCTGTCGGAATCCCTCGCCGGGCTTCCCCTCGAAATCGTTCGCACCTACGACAGCCGCGATCGGGCCCAGGACGGTGACTTCGGTCACGGCTGGAGCCTGAACCTGAATACCGTTACCCTGCGGAAAAATCGTTCACTGGATCAAGGATGGTCGCAAACCATGTCTGGTGGCATATTCCCGACTTATCGCGTCGCCGCAAGTGCCCGCCACCTCGTCAGCCTTAGTTTTCCTGACGGTAGCATGGCGACTTTTGAAGCGAGTTCTTCCAGTTCGAATGCGATCTACCCTCTCAGCGAGGTGCAGTTTACTTTCTCTCCCGTTGGCAGCCGCACCAAAGGAACGCTTTCCTTTGATGGCGGTGCCACCGCTTACGTCGCCGGAGGCGGGACATCGGCAACCGGTCCGATGGAACTTTTTGCCAATGACTATTTCAGCTTCATCCCTTACAATCCGCTTCAATTCAAGTACACGGCACCGGATGGTTCTGTCAGCATCATCCATGAGCAAAAAGGCCTGCTAACCCATACTGACCCGCAAGGGAACAAGTTGACCCTTGTTCGCGACGCCCAGGGACGTGTCGTTCGAATCGACCACAGTAGCGGACGCGGATTTGTCATCAACCGCGACGTTACTACCAAGCGGATTACCAGCATCGACACACCTTATGGCGATGCCATTGCCTACGGTTATGATAGCAGCGGTGATCTTGTGGCTGTTGCCGACCGTACTGAAGCCGTAACGGAATACAGCTACTACACCGGCTCTGCCGACCCGCGCGAAGCACATCTGGGGCACTTCCTCAAAGACGTTATTGATCCCAACGGCACACTTGCCCTGCGCAACGAATACGACGAACAAGGCAGGCTCATCAAGCAAACCGATGCCTTGGGCAATCCGGTCGAGTACACACACGATACAGATACTGATGTCGAGCGTGTCAAAGACCGTCTTGGTTACGAAACCGCTCACAGCTACGATAACGAAGGAAATGTTACCCAAACCGTGCAGGCAGACGGTAGCATCATCAACTATGCCTTTGGCGATCCGGCCAACCCAACCGCTGTTACCAAAAAAATAGATCCTCTCGGTCGTGAAACCACCTATACCTACGATAGTGCCGGACGTATCAAATCCGAAACCAACCATCTTGGGGAAAAGACTGAAAATACCTATAATGCCCAAGGCAATCCCACGGAAGCCAAAGACGCCAAGGGTAACATTACCAAGACAGAATACAAACCGGGTGGAAATTTACCTGCCAAATTTACTGATCCTGAAGGCAAAGCTATCGTGTTCGATAACTATGATGCTCGCGGTAATCTGACTCAGTTTACTGATGCAGAGGGACGCACGACTGCCAGCATTTATGACAGTGCTGATCGCCTTAAGACCCAAACAAACCCGGATGGTGTTCTTATCGAAAATGAATATGATAGCAACGGGTATCTCTCCAAACAAACCCGTAGCAAAGATGCTCTCGTTGAAATAACCACCTACATCAACGATGCCGAAGGACGTGTGCTCCAGACTACGCATCCCGACGGCACAGTTAGCAGTACAGAATATGATGCCGCAGGTAATCCGACCAAGGTAATTGCGTCTGACGGTAGCATCACCCTGACCGATTACGATCCGACAGGAAATGCCATCCGTACAACTTATTTACCTGCCAGCATCACCAACGGTGAAGTAGCTTACACGGAAGAAACGATCTACGACGCCGAAGGTCGAGCCACGCACAGCAAAGATAAAGCCGGTAGCTGGACCCGCAGTTATTACGACCCGATGGGGAGGGTTATTGCGATCTATGAACTCGGCGATACCCTCACCCGTACACAAGCCGAAGCCAGTCTCGTAGGCGCCGGATATCCTGTTAGCTTTAGCCAGTACGATGCTGCCGGACAGCTTACCGATAGTTACGATGCTTTGGGTTATCGTACCCATTATGAATACGACGATGCCGGACGCCGAACGCAAGTAACTCCGCCAGGCACCACTCCCAGCAGCATTACGCCAAACGCCAAGGGTGATGGACTCGTAATTACTCATGGAGCTGATTCATTGGATAATATACGCGCCACAGTTTCTGCTTACGATGCTAACGGAAATCTAGAAAGCTTTACCGATGCCAATGGTCAAGTAACCCTTCATTATTACGATAAGAATAACCGTCGTATTCAAACCGGCCATTCCGATGGCACGACGACAAAAACCAGTTATGATGGTTTGGGCCGCGTAAAAACCAAGACCGATGCAGAAAACAAAGTTATTACTTACGGCTATCATTCCGGAGGCCAGCTTGCATCCATTACCGATGCGGACGGCAATGCCACCTATTACAATTATGACTCCTTGGGTCGGCAAACCGAGCAAATTGACGCCGAAGGACGGAAAACGATCTATACCTATAATAATGTCGGACGGCGCGAAACCCGTCGCCTGCCTTTAGGCCAATCGGAAGTCTTCACTTATTACGATGACGGCAAAGTCAAAACCCGCACGGATTTCAATGGTAAAGTTACCACTTATGAATATGACGGTCACGGCAATTTGCTCAAAATAAAGCCTGCGACGGCTGCCTTAGCACGCGGAGCATTGGGCACTGTTTATCGTTATGACATGGCAGGACGCCTGATCCGTACCGAACAACGGGACGGTTCCGATACCATCCGTTGGGCGGAGAATTACTACTACGACTACGACGGACTTCTGGCCAAAAAAGAAACACCTGCCGGTAGCATCACTTACTTTTATGATGCCCGCAAAAATCTGGAAGGGATCGAAACCAGCAACGGAACAAAGGCTACCTACACCTACGATGCTGAGAACCGCCTTGTCTCCGTTAAAGACCAGAATACCCGTTCGACTGCTTACACCTACGATAAGGTCGGCAACCTAGCTACGATATCCCTGCCAAACGGGATTGTAAGCACATACGGCTACAATGAGGTCAACCGGCTCAAAAGCATAACAAACAAGAAAGGAGTCGGAACCGTCGCCTCCTTCAATTATGATCTGCTTCCCAGTGGACACCGGGAAAAACTCGCCGAAAACATCGGCGGTGCTTCGCATCTGACGGAATGGAGCTATGACAATCTCTATCGCCTCACGGAAGAGAAAGTCGATGGCACAGCCTCGGCGACTTATGCCTATGACAAGGTTGGCAATCGCATCAGCCGTGCTACCGCAGGCATCGCCAACCTGCCCAGCATTGGACTGTATAGTTACGACTGGAATGATCGCCTGCTGAGTGCCGATACCCACAACTACAGTTACGACAACAATGGCAATACCCTCAACGGTAACATCGGCACTGCCGGTATCGATCCGCTGACCGGATTACCACTGTCCACCAAGACGGTCGTTGATACTTACGATCACAATAACCGTCTTATCAAGCGAACCGCGCCCGGCCTCATCGTCGAAATCATGTATGATGCCGCAGGCAACCGTGTCGCCAAAACTGTCAATGGCATCACTACCTACTATCTTATCGATACCCAGAGCCTGACCGGATACGCGCAGGTGTTGGAAGAGAATAAGAACAGCGTCGTCTCAAAACACTACACCTACGGCCATGACCTCATCAGCCAGGAAGTGCGTCAAGACGACAGCACCTACAAAGCGAGTTTCTACAGCTATGATGGATTGGGGAGTGTTCGCTATCTGACCAATGAGAACGGAACAATTACCGACCACTACACCTACGATGCCTACGGCACCTTATTGGCCACTTGGCGCAGCGGTTCCGCTACGGATAACAACTATCTCTATGCCGGAGAACAGTACGATCCTGATCTCGGACTCTATTACAATCGTGCCCGTTATCTGAATACCGATACCGGACGCTTCTGGACGATGGACGATTATCAGGGAAATAATCGGGAGCCTTTAAGTCTTCACAAGTACCTTTATGTACATGGTGATCCTGTCAATGGTATAGATCCGAGCGGAAAGTTCCTAATGAATTTAATTAGCAGCATGTATGTAAGATCATTACTTTTTACTATAAATCATCCTATGCTGGCGGGGGTTATTGGACTCGTAATTAATTTATTTATTCCAGAAGAAGTCGATTATGCCATGATGAATAGTGGAATTCCTCCTTTTCAGGGATTAAGCGCGATAAGAAGAGGAGAAATATCTCTTCTTAAGGCTATAAAAAATTCGCGATTTGTTTCTTGGTTAGATAGTAAAGCACGAGGATTAATACATAACGAACTAGGCTACGCATTTGAAGATTTTGTGTTTGATAATTTGCTTAATAAAGCAGCTACTCGGCAGGTTCAAACAGTAGGAAGGCGGTCTGTAGATTTTGACTGGCGAGGCCGATTGATTGAGATAAAAAATAAGCTACATCTTGATAGCGATGATATAAAACAACTTGAAGCTGCTGTCCAAAAAGCATCGTTAGAAGGAAAATCGCTTGTATATATTTTCCTTCAGAAACCAACCCCTTCCACTGTAAAAAAAATTAATGACGCAGGAGGAAGCGTAATGTATTTTTTTGAATAAATTTTGTTATGGACGACACGAAGAGAATATTAAAAAAAAGTGTAGACGACCTACTTTCAGCCAATGGATTTCATAAGTCTGGTTCTTGGATTTGGGAAAGGGATTTTTCCTGGAAGAAGGATGTTGTAGTCGTCCACACAAGATTGCCGGATGCAAAAGAGTTCCTTGCATCTATAAGGATTTTATTACCCATTCCATTGCAAGCTAACGATAATGAAGTATGCTTTTATGAGAAGAATGTTCCCAGCTTGTTGGGCAAAAAATCAAATTACGCCAAAGAGCCTTTATTCTTTGGAAAAGAAAATTTCATAAAAAATTTTTGCAATGATATTGAATTAGCAGTTAAGCATTTTGATTTTTATAAGACACCAAGAGAATGTCTTGGTACATTGGATAAAATAAAAGATCCTAATGCCCCAATATATAAGATCATAGAACAATATTTGGAGAAAGAATCTCGTGACCAATTTATCAAATCAATAGAAGAGAAAGATCGGGAGAACCGTAACAAGTCACTCGGGCATGACTTTTAACGCATGCCCCAGCCTCGGCAATTTAGTGCCCCCTACTCTTACTAACGCTTTCTTCTCCGAACAAGTCCGAGGAGTATTAAACTCCCCGTAATGCCCATTGCATAAGTCGCAGGTTCGGGAACCGGAATTGCATGGGTAAGCAGCAATGCGTCGTTATTCTCATTCCATGAGAACATGTAGGACTCGTCCCCGTTTTCAAAAGTGAAGTAACCCTCCGCCGCGAAATCCATCCCATAGTCGGATTTCGGTGTATCAAAAGTGAATACCTCCAGAAGCTCTCCTTCCCCAAGGCCCTGAAAGTCCAAAATAGAAATACCGACTTTGCCACCGTTGAGACTATCCAAGTCCAAGATGCCGATATGCACAACGGAAACCAAAGGATTCAAAACGATGTGAGCGTCTTCATTCAGGGTCAAAGCGGCTGTGTCCAAACCGCTGTTGCTGCCAAACCGAAGGGTGCTTCCGGTAGCAATCGTGGTATTCCCGCTGATCGTAATATTGATGTTGTCGGCGATGGTGATCGTTCCCGCGTTATGCGCGAGTCCGCCTATACTGGCGGCATTCAGGGTAAGAGTCCCGGAGTTAATTTTGGTGAGCGTTCCGGTGCCGGAAAACGCACTGTTTACGGAAACGTTTTTCCCGTTGGTATCAATGATACCTCCGTTGGTTGACAAAGTAATCGTTGAGAATCCTCCAACAAAATTGGTATTGTCCGCATTGGCCCGGAGCGTTCCTCCGTTGAATGCAAAAGAACTTGTTCCATTCCCGGCCGCAACTTTGCCTGTTTCCAAGACGCCGCCATCTAAATAAAGAGAGCCTTGGCTGCCGACATTTCCGCTCACCTAAGTCGTCCCGCTAGCCGTCACCGTTCCCGCATTTATCGTCGTCGAACCTGTCCCGGAATAGCCGATGTACAGTATATTGGTTTGAAAAGATCCATCATTGACCGTCATGCTTCCGTTCGAATTGGCATTCCGGCCAAGAAACGCATTCCCGCTGGAGGCCGAAACGCTTCCGCCATCCATGATTAATTCGCCATCGCCTGAGACACCTACCAATAAATGAGAAGACGTTTCCATCCTTCCGTTATCTATTACAACTTTTCCCGTTGAATTAACGCCATTGGCAATTCGTATTTCTGAAGCAGAAGCCAATGCATTATCATAAAGATAAGCTTCGCCTCCACCAAAGTGACCAACATAAAAGACTCCTGCCGAGATTGCCCGGCTGTTTCCATTAACGATTAGGGCCCCGAAGCTTGTTTCTCCAGCTCCCACAATGATACCTTTCCTGTCATTCAGGAAACTACTGTCATTAAGAGTCATTAATCCCGTCCCATTTGCTTGTGTAGTTGTCCCAATGACCTCTCCGCCAATAAAGGACCAATCCGCATCTATTTGTGCTGTCCCATTTGCTTCAAGGGTTCCTTCTCCTGCCCGTCCGACGATAAAGTTATTGTCATTCCCATTTGTAATTTTGCCCCCGTTGATTTGAAGGTATCCCTTTGTTCCTGTTTCTTCTGCAATCCAAACACTCCATACAGCATTTAGAGTCCCTTCATTTATGATGAGTGAACTTTCATTTACTCCTCCAATGGAAACTTTTGCTCCAGAAACGGTTTCTCCATTATTTACCATGGATGTTCCTCCGTTTTTTATGTTTGTTTCCTTCCAGCCATCCGGAACACCGGAATCCCAATTTAATGTATTTGTCCAATCCCCGGTTCCGGAATTTGTCCAGCTAGTTGCCTGGGTCAAAAGCATAGGGAACACGGTCATGGTTGCGCATATGACAAACTTACTCTTTTTCATGAAATGACTTCTGGGTTGGTTATGTTAGCTGTTTTCAGTAACCGCGGTTAACTGGTCACCACCAATATTATAAGTGTCTGTTCTTTTTCCGAGGATGTGTTATTTCCAATAAATAACATGGGATGTATTCATCCATTAATCAAGTGCAACATGTTTTGTCGCACTTATTCGTAAACTCAATGCCCGCCACATCGACGTGGCTCTGGCGAGACCAATGCCACGAATGCCGAGGGTCCAGCAGGCCCAATAATATAACCTCAAAAGAGATTTTAATTATCATCTTTCGCTTGCTGACAAGCTGGCACGAAGCACTTCAACTCACACCATTGAAGAGATTGCTAAAGAGATAATTTTCTTAATTCGTGGCACATGACACTTGCTAAAAAAGTCAACCCATCGTCAAAGCCAATACGCATGGACACTGGTTCCCAAACAGACGAGAATATTTCCAATAACCAAACCCTCAACCCCTCGCGCCCCGCTTTCGAGAGTGTATCACGGCCCTCAAGGAGTTCTCGGCTGCGACTCGCTTGCCTGCGCTCCTGCCTTGACCGCCGTGTTTTTCTGCGACTACGGGGGCTTGCT
>JAITVQ010000100.1 GCA_031285745.1 Puniceicoccales bacterium
CCTCCTTCAACCTCAATCGGGCCGAATCTGAATTCACCATCCAGAAGAATAAAATTTACTTTCCCAACGGCAAAATCAACGGGCCTGATTGCAATGTCCTCGCCGTGGGTAATTACGATTTTCTGGCCGACCGATTAAACTTCAGGGCCATGCTGACGGTGACCGTAGGGAACAATATTCCGCTCTTTGGGCACGTCATGGGAATGGTGAATCGAATCCCCCGCCTGACTCCCGTGAACATCACAGGCTCCATTGATGATCCGCAATGGAGTCTGGATCCTACCCCCTCGGTACTTTGGGGAGGCAGTCTCGACAGTTCACTGGGTACGCCTCCTGCCGTAAGGCAAGAAAGCGGGAATGAGAAGAAGTGATTTTACATTATACACCTATTGCCATTCGTCTGAATCCAGCCATCGCCAGGAAATAATGTGAAAACGTCGACCCAAGTGCCGGTTGCCCGGATTCAAATCCTTCATGGATGTCATGGCTGATTGGGAATCGTCGCAAAACTCAGGCAGACGCTGAATAATCACCTCGGCATTTGCTACGCTCTGGAGTTTGCCCAAGTGAGACAACGATGCGCCTTTCACCCGCACCTTGAATGTATCTCCGCGAACGGTGGCAAGTGGAAGCAATGACTCCAGGATATCGCCCGGATTCAACTTCAACGGCGAGACCGCCGGTATGGCCTCTCCAAGAACCGCTGGCGCATTACAGCCGGATTTTTTCAACGCCTCGGCCAATACCCCGCTCTCCGCGAATTCGGACAAACTCAGGAACGGACCTTTCTGTTCATGCCTGCGCCGAATGGCAAAGCATAGCTCCGTTGCCAGACTATCCCTCATGGCATCACCCAGGGCCCGGAAGCCTTGAGCGCCACCGCAATACTTTAAGACAGCAGCACCTGCGCCAATCAACTTCTCGTCCGGCAGATCGCATTTCCCATCCTCGACGACTCTCGGTTCAGCCGCACCAAACGGCAACCGGAAAAAACAATTCTTCAATTCTTGCGACGATGAGGACGACTGCTGCTCCACTGCCGTGCGCTGCCAGCCTGGCAGTACCCTCCCCAGCACGACTCTCCATGCGTCGAACTGCTCACAGTTTACATTGAAAGCACTCCGCATCATGCAACATGATGCAGCATCATCACGAAGTGCTGAATCATCGGGACATCCACTTCGCAACACCAGCCATGGATTCCTGAACCAAGGAAGCTTTCCAGAGAAACCGCTACTAGACAATTCCGGCCAAGCTCCGGCAAAAAATGCCCGGTCGAACCAAATAGTGTCCACTTCGCGACCACTGGGATAATTAGCCAGCAAGCTTCCTGTGGGGAAACCTGCCCGGGGCAAATGTCTTAGAGATGCCACCGATAGTGGAGGCGTGAGACAATGTCCCTCAAGGCATCGCATCTCGGAAAAGGGAATACCCGTTCCTCGATGATCATTAGCCTCCGCATCCCAGAGAAACCCATCCTCCTCAGAACTCGTCAGGCCTTTGGTCAAACCCTCCAAGACATCCTGTTCAACCTGATAGAGTGCTGCAACGCGTGAGTCTGAGAAATCCAGAACCGGTTCACGTAAATCCAATGATTTCAATACTTCTTCCAGACGCTTGGGATTATCTCCCTTCAGTTTTAAAGAAAAACCAATGCGCGCTTCGTTGACTTGGTAGGAGGTACTATCCTTACGATTGTATTGCTCACCGGTAAGTATGAGCGAAATATCCCGGAAAGGCACATTTTTCAACGTCAGCACCGAAGCCGAATACGCTGCAGCTGAGGAGCCACCCGGCATAGTCCCCCGGGCTTCCCTGATGTGCAACGTCACACCGGACTTGGGCATGGTGGCTTTCAGCTCGATCCGATGTGTGGCATGAAACCAATTATTCTCCTTGGCTCCGGAAGGAGGCTTGGTGGGTTTGTTTGGATCACTCTGCATTTTCCAGGTGGTCGCAGACAAGACTCTACTCAGTCCCTGAGGTTGACCCACCGGATTAGGCATGAAAAAATTATAAACTTCTCCAGCCAACAATCCCGGTGATGCCATCCCGAACCGACGCCCGTCGAGAAGCTCCATCCAGGCGTTGGCAGTAGTATCACTCGCAGTTTGCTTGGCCAAGCCAAACTGACCGACCGGGAATGAACTCATATCTACCGAGATGCTTCCGCCCGTATTGTGATTAATAACATCCAGCTTTGGCATCACTTCCATATCCAACAGCCCCAACCTGGCGCCATCGACAGTCAGCATGGGGGATGGAGTCGGATTCCAGAATTGAGCCTCCACATGGAATCGCGTTCTGTGATATCCATCAGTGCGCGTATTGAAAAATCCAAAACGAACCCGCAGCCCCGTCAGAATAGGGAAGCTTCGTAGTGCCAGTTCACTTGTGGATGGTTTGATCGGAAGCCCCGCCGAAGCTTTCTGCGACACGACCCCATTGTTTTGAAAAAACCCCTCCCATGCTGAGGAGGAACAAGGCAATTGATTTTCGCTTAAACAACTGGGGATCCGTTGATCCCAGTTGATCCGCAATCCACCTTCTGCCGCATTCCCCAATACACCCAATGAGCAATTGGTATGCAGGCGCCAATTCAACGAAAACTCTTCGTTTTCTTCCTCATCAGTTCGCCACAGCTGCTCCAGCCATTTCCATGTGGCAGCCTGCCCCAATGTTTCGCGCCATAATTGTTGGTCGGCACGACCAATGCCTGCCACCAAGTCCAAGTCATGGCGTTGCGCACACAGTTGCCGACGGCCTTGGATGTCCGGTAATGACACGGACTCCCTCGTTTCATAAGTCGTAACATCAATTTTTTGCGACTCATCGAATATCCCAAAGGCAAATCTGCCCCGACCCGATTCGCCATCTCCTATCCATGGAACAGCCACTGGTGAAAGCTTCCCAAGCATCGTTGGGCATTCTGGAGCCACTGTTGTTTGCCCAAATGGCTCCTTATTGCTTTTATCCAAGAAATATGACCCCGACACCAGTGGATGTAATGTTGCACCGTTTGCCACGGCAAATTGGCGTGCATCAACAGCAGCAACCCATCCGTTATCCATGGATACCGTGGCCATCCGGTCCTGCCCGGCGTACAATTGCAATTCCCCCAATGCCATGCGGGCAGCCGCGACGGCATTGAGTCTTGCCTGCGCGGCAGCCAGATATGAATCCGTTGAAACCAACTCAATGCGAACAAATGCAGCCAGTAATATCGCCATGGATACCAATAAAGCCAAGGTGAACAGGGACACCGGCAATGCGAATCCTGCAGTGCCAGGCCGCTCACCCTCATTTAGTGGAACAATCATAAAATACACATTTAATTAACATGTGTTTAACAATATCAACCAGAATCATCCCCTCAACAATAGCGGGGATATGCATTTGAGATTGGAAAAAACAGGAATACCGCTCTTTATGCAGATATGTCAGATGCTACAGAACAGCCCACTGGCCCAGAAAAGGATATTCCGGAAAAACCGGTTCGCCCGAGCATTACACAGCGGTTTTTCGATTTTAATGAAAAAATCTGGCGACTGGAGTCACTCAATGATCGCTCATTGAAGGGCAAGTTGACTGCGCTTTATCGGGTGGTTTCCATTACCATCAAGGGGGTGCTGCAAAACAAAATCCCCATGCAGTCCGCAGCACTGACGTATTATTCGTTGATGTCGCTCGGACCGTTGCTGGCACTCGCGTTGATCATTTCCAGTTTCGTTCTAAAACGCGAGGACGGTCAGGGAGACGACAAGCTGAAGGCAGCTATTGTATGGGTAATCCATGAGGTAGTGCCCCAGACCACCATCGAGACCGATTCAGACTATTCCGAGGAGGAACTGGCCATGTTCGGACTGGAACAGCCGGAATCGCAACTTCCCAAGGCATCGCTCAAGGACATCAATGCCGACATCGACAAATTAATCGACAAGCTATTGAAAGAAGCAGCCAGCGGAACTGCCGGGGTAGTCGGACTAGTCATCTTGATCGTATTGGCTGTGCTGATGATTTCCCGGGTAGAGAATACGTTTAACTCCATCTGGAACGTCCAATATGGGCGAAGTTGGAAGGATAGATTTGTAAACTATTTCATGTTCACGGTGCTATTCTTTTTGCTGGGAGCAGCATCCCTCACCATGGTTTCGGCATCTTCATTTGCCAAAGGGCTCGCCAAGAGCGGGGCCTCCTCGGAGGGATTATCCACATATCTGGAAGCCTTTCCTAGTTGGCTGGTCAGCTTTTTGCAAAGCAGCGCCCCGGTGGTTATTTCCATTCTACTGGTCACTTTGCTGACAGCATCCTTGAATAAATTCATCCCCAATGTACGCGTAAAATGGGCAGCTGCACTGGGAGGTGGCTTTGTGGCTGCTTTGATTATCATTGGAAATCAAAAACTCGCCGCCCTTTACGTCAGCAAGGTCATCTCGTTCAAAAACCTTTATGGCGAACTCGGGATCATCTTTATTCTGATGTTTGGACTGTACCTGACCTGGCTGTTCTTGTTGATCGGCGGCCAGGTAACCTATGCGTTCCAAAATGTCCGTTTTCTCGCTGATCATCGCACTTGGGAAAGCCTGAGCATGCGGGCCAAGCAAACCCTGTGCTTTGCCTGCTTGCTGGTAATTGCCCGGCGGTTCAAAGAGGAAAAAACTGCCCCTACCTCGGAGGAATTGATG
>JAITVQ010000114.1 GCA_031285745.1 Puniceicoccales bacterium
CAGATTCCAGCAACGAGGCGATGAACACATCCGAGGTTTTGCCTTCCAGCTTGGCAGTATAATCAAGCACCACGCGATGCCGGAGTACTGCCGGAGCCAGCGCCCGGACATCTTCAAAACTGGCATTAAGGCGTCCGTTGATCATGGCCCGCGCCTTGGAGGCTGAAGCCAGCGCCAGTGCGGCACGCGGGCTTGCGCCAAAACGAACGGTGCCATCGGCAGAATGCGTGGCATCCACCAGCCGGGCAATATATCCGGCCACCACATCGGGCATATAAATGCGCCGGGCCAGTGCCGTGAGTGCAACGAACTCATCCCGGCTGATCACCGGGTCGACCACAGGCTCGATGCCAATCTCGCGCTGGAGTACGATACGCTGCAGGGTACTTGCATCAGCCCGATGAACATCCAGTTTAAAAAGAAACCGGTCGAGCTGCGCTTCGGGCAAAGGATAGGTGCCTTCGAGTTCAATCGGGTTCTGCGTCGCCAGTACGAAAAAAGGATCAGGCAGCGGATGCGTTTCACCCATCACCGTGACCCGGCGTTCCTGCATCGCCTCAAGCAACGCCGATTGCGTCTTGGGGGAAGCACGGTTGATTTCATCCGCCAGGACGATATTGGCAAAAAGCGGCCCCGGCTGAAAAACGAACCGGCGAACCCCGTCCACTTCCTGCAACAACGGATTCCCGGTGATATCCCCCGGCAGCAAGTCGGGAGTAAACTGGATGCGCTTATTTTCCAGACGCATCGCCTTGGAAAGTCCCTTGACCAATTCCGTCTTGCCCAAGCCGGGCAAGCCTTCGAGCAACAAGTGCCCCCGCGCAACCAGTCCGGTTATGACGAGATCAATCAATTCATCCTGGCCGAAAAGGACATTGCCCAGCGTATCACGCAAGGTTTTGACCCGGGCAGCAGCCTCGGCAAGTTCCGCATCGGTGGGTTGAGTATTGGGAGAAACGGGGGTCGATGATGTCATATGATTTTAAAGTTAAGATTGTCCGGTGTATTTTACAGCCGGCAGAAAGTAGAAGGAATTATCAAAAGACGGAGCAATGCACGCGACATTAGGAAATCATCTCATTTAAAATATTCCTGAAGCGTGGTGCGTTCCTCGGGAGAAAGGTTATCCGTCCAGGCAGTATCGCCGCCATCGCCGATAGTCGCATTGCCGCCGGTGGTCAGCCCCTTGTAGGCGGACTCGTCCACCTCGTGCTTGGCTGTGCCGACACCCTGGACATCACCGAGCGAATCGTGCTCCCGGTCATTGGCGGTGAGCGCCTCATGCTGCTTGGTTTTCAAATCCTGCGGCTTGCGATCAAACGTCAACGGAGCCGACGGACCACCGCCACGTCCGCCTGGGCATCCACCACCACGGCAAATAGCAATGCGCATTGCACCGCCCGCTCCCTGACATTGCTTCTGACAGTCGGACGGATTCTGCATCAAGGTAAATTCGCCCAGACGAAGCCGCTTATCCCTGAGCGCCTGCAATACTGCGGCCCGTTCTTCGTTTGTCAGAGGTGTCACCATCGACGGGTCCTGAACCAGCGTGATCAACGCGTCGACGGCCAACTCGTCCTCCTCCATGACAACACCGGGAATTCCTGCCGGATTCGGCAAAAATATCAGCCCCTCGACCTCGCCTTCAGCACCTTCCTCGGGGTAGGCCTCCAGCTTACCCTCGGCGGACAATTGTTGAATCAACGCCTGTTCAGCCGGAGTCAACGGAGCCACGGCCTTTCGGACCAGCACGGCATTTTGCGGGGTCACCAAATCGACCAAGCGATCCAGGGGATCCTTTTTACCAGGCGCAAAGAGATACACTGGAATTCCTCCCTCCTCCTGCTTTTTCCCCTTCTTCCCTTTCCCCGAGTTCATTGCCCCGTTTTTGGAAAGCGATCGACGATTTTTCTTCAATTTATCAGCCAATTCCTTGAGTTGCTCCGGTGTCATTTTCGACAGCGACTTCATATCCAGATTACGAAGCATCTCACGCTGCAACGCATTCATGGGCAAAGCGGAAAGATCCAGTCCCTTGAGGGCTTCTGCCAGGCTCTTTTGCAATGCCTCGGCCAGAGGCTCGGGTAATTTATCGCCGAATGCTTGTGCCTGCATGATGGCATTTTCGATGGCCGCCAAATCCCTGTCCAGATTTTGCAATGTCTGGGCCATCTGGTCCCGCAAATGCTCGGCAGCCTCCAGCGCACCGGCCTTATACCAACTATCCTGCGGATGATTCAACAAAGCCTCGGTCTTTTCTTCCAATGCTTCCAATGCCTTGGGATCAATCATCTTTTCCTCATCAAGCTGCCGTGTCCACGTACGGACATCAGCCAAAGGGGGAGGAATATCCGGCGAAGCCTGGGGCACATCCGCCTGCGCAGATATGCTTACCGACGCCGCCATGACCAGCAGCCCAATACTGCACAAAATCAAACCACCTGTCCGACCCAATTTCCATCGAATGGCCGACTTCTCATCCGAGGTCGGCACCCGGGGCCAATCGCCAACCCCTGCATAGGCGGAGGTCAAACGGTTATGCAAATGCAATGTGCCGTCCAGGCGGGACAACGCGTCCCCCAGCGACTCAAAACGCTTCCGGGCCCGCCACACAGAAAAACCCGCAGCCGCAGACAATGCCACTGCATAAACCGGCCAAAATAAGACACTTTCAGGATGCGCGCCCCTTAACCAGATCAACAAGGGGATTGCGACCAATGTGACTCCAAATGCAATCGGCGCAAACTGGGCCAACCACCATCCCAAATTCACTGACCAAGTCAGCTTTCGAGCCCGGCCCATCCAGTAACGATATTGAGGCGTGGAGTTCAAGATATCGTCATTAGATAGATATCCTCTGTTCAAACAACCCTAAGTTATCATATTAGCCTTATTTTTTGAGACTAATTTTGGAATCAGCTCCTCCAAATTATAAAACCCAAGGAAAAGACTTGGCATTTATAATCTTCAGCACCTCCGGCACAAATTCA
>JAITVQ010000117.1 GCA_031285745.1 Puniceicoccales bacterium
CGAAAACTTCCCCGAGCAGATTCGCATGAAGGCGAGCCAGTCGCGGTGCTTCGGGTCCATGTTGGCTTGGATCTTGAAAATAAACGCCGAGAACACGGAATCGTCCGGCTTGATCTCCCGCTCGCCTGCCAAGCGGGGGCCCGGGGGAGGGGCGTAGTCCAGGAATCCGTCCAGCAACAGTTGCACGCCGAAATTATGCATTGCACTCCCGAAATACACGGGGGTCAGCTTTCCGGCCAGGATGGCCGCCGGATCGAAGGCGACTCCTGCCATGTCCAGCAATTCTATCTCCTCGCTCAGCCGGGCGTGATGTTCCGCCGGAATCTTGGCGCGAATCGCGGGATCATCCAGATCGCCGATGGTCACGGGCACCTGTTGGGCGCCGCCCTGTACCCGCTCAAACCAATTGGCCTGTTTCTTCAGTCGGTCATACACTCCGTGAAACTCATGCCCTTCGCCTACCGGCCAAGTCACGGGAAACACCTGCAGGTCGAGTGTCTTCTCGATCTCGTCCAGCAACTCGATGGGATTTTTTCCGGGACGGTCACACTTGTTGATAAAAGTAAAAATCGGGATGCCCCGGCGACGGCAGACCTGAAACAACTTCAATGTCTGCTCCTGGATCCCGCGGGCGGCATCCAGCACCATTACCGCCGCATCCACGGCAGTCAGCACGCGGTAGGTATCCTCCGAGAAATCCTTGTGTCCCGGCGTGTCCAGCAGGTTGATGGCGTAGCCGTGATACTCAAATTGCAGCACCGTGGACGACACCGAAATTCCGCGCTGCTTCTCTAGTTCCATGAAGTCCGACGTCGTCGCCTGCTGGTTCTTCCGATTCTTCACGGCCCCGGCCAGATTCAGCGCTCCGCCATACAGCAATAGCTTCTCGGTCAACGTGGTTTTACCGGCGTCGGGGTGGGAAATAATCGCGAAAGTGCGGCGACGGGAAATTTCCTGTTGAGGTGTCATGGCGGGCTGCGTGGAAGGGCGGGCATGGTTTTCTCCTTCGGTCACATGGCAAGGACAAATCACACCGGGGAAATAGAAGTGTCGGGGCCTGTTTGAATTTCAGGTTGTTAGATAAATTTTGGAACAAGAAGAATACCATATTGTTTTTGCTCAAGAGACCTTACCTGATAAAAGATACCTGTTATGTACCCTAGACTGAGACATTCGCTCGTGGCCTGCCTGTGGGCTGCCTCTTTTTCCCTGATTATTCCGATCCCGGCATATGCCGAGGATACGGCAGAAAATCCCAAGGCTCCTGCGGAAACTGGTGATGTCCTGCCCGTGCCGGCCAAAATCCGGATCGAAGGCGTGCCTGCCATCCCCAAGGCGCAACGGGATGCTGCCAATGCCTACCTGAGTCTGGGCGGGGCCACCTTCCAAGGGTGGCATCCGCTGGAGCGCTCCATTCTGGTCTCGGCGCGTCGCGGGGGCGTCAATCAATTGCATACCATTGCCGAGCCGGAGGGAAAGCGCCTGCCGGTTACCCAAGGCGATGAACCTGTCTCGGCGGGCGCCTTTGCCCGGGATGGTGTCGGGGAGACACTGGTTTATTCCTCGGACAAGGGCGGCGATGAGTGCTTCCAGCTCTATTCCCACAACCTCAAAACAGGAAAAAATATTTTGCTGACCGACGGGGCTTCCCGCAACAGGGATTGGTCCCTGTCCCCGGACGGCAAGTGGGTGGCCTACGCGTCGAACCGGCGCAACAACCGCGACTTTGATATCTTCATCAGCCGCCTTGACGGAACGGAGACCCGTTGCGTGGTCCAATGCCCCACGCCCAACTGGCGCGCCGAGGCTTGGTCAAAAGGCGCCACCAGTCTTCTCGTGGTCAACCGGGTTTCCTCGGAGAAATCGGAATTTCACACGGTTAACATTAGTGATGGAAAACTCCGGCAAATCACCAGGCCCGGCGCCGAAGTTTACTATTCCAGCGGACGCTTTGCGGAAGATAACAAGGCGGTGTATGCCATCGCCAATGTTGATTCGGATTTCCTGACCCTGGTGCGCATAGACGTTGCCACGGGGACGCAGGAACCCCTGCTTGCCAAGCCGGGCTGGGACACCGAGGCGCTGGCGATTTCCCACGACGGCAAGACGCTCGCCTATGTGCAGAATGAGGACGGTTTCAGCAAACTGCACCTGATGGACATTGCCTCCCGCAAGGAGTTGCAGGTTCCGGCGTTGCCCGGCGACATTATCTCCAAGCTGCGCTGGCATCCCTCCCTGCGCGAACTTGCGTTTACGCTCAGCGGCTCGCAGAGCCCCAACGATGCCTATTCGCTGGAGGTGGATTCCGGCAAGATCACCCGGTGGACCACCCGGACCAAAAAGAACAATCTCGCGTTTGCCTCCCCCGAGTTGGTGCATGTGAAAAGCTTCGACGGGCTGCGGATTTCCAACCTGGTATACCGCCCCGACCCGCAGAAATTTCCCGGGCCGCGTCCGGTGGTCGTGGTTTTCCACGGCGGGCCCGAGGGGCAGTCGCGTCCTGGATTTCGGGGAAACTACAACTACTACCTCAACGAACTGGGCATTGGCCTGGTCTATCCCAACATCCGCGGATCATTGGGCTATGGCCGGACATTTGTGCAACTCGACAACGGCGGCCTGCGGGAAAACGCCTTCAAGGATGCGCGTGCCGTATTCGACTGGGCGCGCAACGATCCGGGCTTCGACTCCCAAAAAATTGCCGTCATGGGCGGCAGCTATGGCGGCTATATGACTCTGGCCTGCCTCTACCGTTTCAACGATATCCTCTGCTGCGGCGTGGACAATGTTGGCATGTCCAATCTCGTGGCCTTCCTGAAAAACACCTCGGACTATCGCCGGGATAACCGCCGAGGAGAGTATGGGGACGAGCGAAAACCCGAGATGCGGAAATACCTCGAAGCGACCGCTCCGGCTAACAATGCCGCCAAAATCAAGGCACCGCTCTTCATCATCCAAGGGCAGAACGACCCTCGGGTTCCGGCCAGTGAGGCGGAGGCGATGCGGGATGCCATTCGCAAACAGGGCGGCACGGTCTGGTATCTGGTAGCCGACGACGAAGGGCATGGCTTTAAGAAAAAGCCCAATGTGGATTACCAATTCCACTCGACCGTGATGTTCTTCAAGAAATTCCTTTTGGACGAACAGCCTCAAAGCACATCAAAATAGACGAGTCTCACTTGGCGAGATCGTGGAGCCAGTCGGACTCGGGTACAACTGCGATGTGTTTTGCTCTTTGCAGTGTCTAAATCTGACGGCACAGAAAGGATGAAGTCGGACTGCAGTGGCATAATCTGACAAGAAGGATTAATACACGTCAGACTGCGGTGATCAAATCTGACACGTCAGATTTGTCCGCGTCGGTCGACGTGGCGATATCTGAGCGTAAGGATTATTACACGTCAGACTGCTGTGATGAGATCTGACATGTCAGCGACCACCACTGCAGTCGGACCTGTATGAATCTGACATGTCAGATTGTACCACCGCTACCCGACGTGGAGGTTTCTGACGTGTCAGATTTGGGCACGGCGGTCAGCGAAAGTGGTATTTGGGCAGTCGGATTTATACAGGAGACCTCGGAGTGCCCCACGCAAATAGGGTATTGCAGAGGATGTTATGTTGCCATTTCCGAATCCCGGTCGACTCACGCGGAGCTGTTGATACAGGCAGAAGGCACAAAGGAGCAATGGCATAGAGGGGATCAGGAGCGTTTAGCGTATAGCGTGTAGCGTTTAGATTTTGGCAACGGCGGCAACTCATGCCATGGATAATTACTTTAAATTTTAAACTTTTAATTTTATATTTCGCATTCCCCTCTGTGCCTTTGCTCCTTTGTCCCTTCTGCCTTCCTCCGCTGTTCCGCGTGAAATCTCCTTTCAGTTTTTCCCTTTCGTCATTCGTAATCCGTCATTAAAATTCCCCTCCAATTCATAATTTTTAATTCTTAATTACCGACGAGGAGGTTTTGATCCAGTTGGTGTCAGTTTCGAGGGATCTTTGCCAAATTAAAAACCAGCGAAATTACTTCCGCTGGTTTTTTACGATGCTTTCTCCGGTTGCCCGGTTCACTGCCGTGTGAAACTGGTCACAGGGGGCAGTGCTGCATCAACTAACTTTGTGTTGATTCCACATTTATGAGATAAAAGTGGATTGACTGTGTCAATGTCAGATTTTAAACTTTCTCCATGAATAATAAGGCTCCTATTTCCTTGGCGTTCGATATTGGCCACAGTTCAATTGGATGGGCTGTTTTCGAGGAAATCAGTCTCAAGGGATGCGGCACGGTTTTTTTTGGTGAGACATGCCAAAATCGCAAGCGGGCGGAGTTGCGCCGAGCTCGCCGTCATGTGGCTGCTACGCGGAACCGGGTGCGCCGTCTCAAAACGCTCTTGCTTGCCAAAGGTGTCTTGACGGAATCGCAACTCGAAGGGGTCGATAATTCATCGCCATGGCATGATGCGGCGCAGGTATTGTCCGGAGATACGACGCTGGACTGGAAGCGACTTTGGAATGTCATTCGCTGGTACGCCCATAATCGTGGCTATGATGGCAACGAGCGCTGGGCCAATCAGGATGAGTCCGAGTCTAAGGATGATACGGAGAAGGTACAAAAGGCGCATGACCTCATGAAGAAATTCGACACCGGGAGCATGGCGGAAACGGTCTGTCGAGCATTACAGTGTGATTCGAAAATAGAAAAACGCTCGTCGATGGTATACTTCAAGGGCTACGGAGCTGCCTTTGACCGGGATGTGGTCGTCAAGGAGGTACGGGCGATTCTTGAACGACACCGGCATTTAAAAGGTGTAGATGATGCCTTCATTGCCGGGTTGATGGATGATTGGCGGATATTGAAAAAGGAGTTTCCGCAGATAGGCCTGCCGGAACGTTTTGAGGGTGGATTGCTTTTTGGCCAGTTCGTCCCGCGTTTCAACAATCGCATTATTCCGGCTTGCCGTATCACGGGGAAAAATACTCCCGACAAGCATTCAGAGGCTTATTATGAGTTTCGCTGGATGCAGACCTTGAGCCATGTGCGGGTTTACGGTGCTGACGGAAAATTACGCGGCAGTGATATTAACAAGGAAGGCGCCGGTAAATTGACGCCTACCGAAATTGCTGAACTGGATGTTCGGATGCGTGAGGCGGGGCGGATGACCCCGAGGGATTTTAAAAAGGCTGTTGCCGAGGTGACGGAGGCCGACACCCGTCAACTTGAGGATACTTTCATGACCGAGGAAATGGGCGAGGGGTTGGTGCTCGACCCGGCTCTGGCCACGATTCGCAAATATCCTGTCTTGGGTGCTGTGTGGGAAAATCTGACGGAACAACACCGGAAAATCTGGCGTAGGCGGTTGTTTAATGGGAAACGCAATGTTGCCGGGAAATTGGAATCGCTGGCGGATTGGCTGGGTTGGCTCTCTGCCCATGGTGAGGCAACGGCTCCGTTGGAAGCTGCGGCAAAGGAGGCCAGCGTGGCTCCGGCGAAATCGCGTGGAGGCAAAGGAAAGAAGGGCGAGACCTCAATCGAGGAGACATTTGAGACTCTTCTGGCCAGGCCGATTAAATTGGAATTTACCGCTTCCGGGCGTGCGCCGTATTGCACGGAAATTCTCAAAAAAGCGTCGAATGAATATCGTGATGGTAAGGACGCCAAGCGTGGCCCTGACAGTGATGGTAAAGATGCCGGTGCCTTATATGAAACGGAGGAGATCAGGGAAAAACTGGCCCAGTGTCCGATTGATTCTCTTACGAACAATCACCTGATCCGGCATCGGTTGGTGATATTGGAGCGTGTGTTGGCTGATTTGGTCAAAAAATATGCCGATGGGGATACCGACAGGGTAGGGAGTGTTACTGTCGAGGTGATTCGCGATTTGCAGGAGTTTTCCGGATTGAGTGATGAAGAAAAGGTGAAGCTGTTGAGCAAAAAAACAAAACACCATAAATCTGTTTCTGAAATGTTGGAGAGAGAGTTACCTCGGTTAGGTCAAAGTTCTCAGGTAAATGCAGCATTGATTCGTAAAGTTCGAATTGCCGAGGATCAGAATTGGTGGTGTCCATATACAGGCGCAAAATTCTCTTTGCTTGATATATTGGAAAATGGAAAAATGGAATTGGACCATATTATTCCGTATGCAATGCGGCGATCAAATTCCTTGGATTCGCTTGTGCTCACTTTCAGGGAGGTGAATGAGCTAAAGGGGAAGAGAACTGCTTGGGATTTTATTGGGCAGTGTCACGGTCAGTCGGTGGGGCCTGCTAAAAATTTAATGATAATGCCGCCCAAACAATTCGAAGAATTTGTTTGGAAAAGATTGCCTTCATGCCCGCAAGGAGGCTGGCGAGCGGACAAAAGAGAGGATAAGCGGGCTTTTAGTGACGATGAACTCCGCTGCAGGCGCAGGAAAACGCTCCTGACAACCAAAGCTTACAACGAGCGAGATCGAGACTTTTTGCCAGGAGATTTAACTCAAACGTCACATCTAAATAAGCTGGCCGCAATGCGTATAAATTCATTTTTTGGACGCTCGATTACCATTCACGTACCTGGCTCTATAACAGGCTTGATTACCAAATCCAAACAATGGGACACGATGAATTGCCTAGGAGTTGTTGTCCCGAAGGCACAGGCGAAAAATAAGGCACAAATTCGTGAGATTACTTATTTGCACCATGCTGTAGATGCGGCTACACTTGGTTGGATTGCAACATTTTTAAACCGTGGGCAAGGTGGCAAATTGTGGAAGGCTATGATGTGCCGAAATATAAATGATCCTGAAACTATTGCGATTATGAAGGAAAATGGAAATTTTTTCTGTAATAATGAAGGGAAATGGGAGCTGAGAAAATTGCCTCAATTCCTTAAGGATAATCTCATAAAATGCTTAAATGAATGTAATGTAACTCAGCATATTCCATCGACACGTCGAGGCTTGAAGGTAAAAGAAACAATTTGGCGGGTTGATCATACTGATCCGAAAAATCCGGAAAAGGTTGTTATTCATTACAAGACGCGCACTTTTGATCTTACTGACAAGGGGCCAATAGCATCACTAACCGTAAAACGACCTCAATCTGGCTCTGTAAAATCAATAAGATTGCTCGGGTTTTTTGAGCAAAAGCATCATGGAAAGCTAGGCGCGCAAAAGGGCACTCGTATTATTGATGGTAATTACGGCGTAGCCCTTGATCCGGTGCTTACGGTCATTCCTTATTACAAGGTTCACCTAAAATTACATGAATTAGCTATGCAGAATAATGGAAAATGGCCAAGAGTACTGCGTAATGGGATGTTAATAGAAGTGAAGACTGGAAGTCGAAAGGGAAAATGGAGAATAATGTCAGTTATGGATACTGAAGCATATGGTATCGCTCTAGATTTAGCAGAACCAAGTGGACTTCAAAAGGCAAAAGGTAATGCGCCTGTTGAAAAGCTAATAAAGGATGGATTGATAATCATCAAAAGCGATCAACAGGTGATAGTTTCTTGACATTATGTCCTATCACATCGTTACCATCGACTCACCTCAATGTCGGCTAACTTGCCGAAATGGGCAGTTGGTGTGCGATGCGATGGATAATGCCCCGCCTCGGCAGTTGCCACTAGAGGACATTGGTGCCATTATTATAACAAGTTTTTCAGCCCAGATTCACTCCCAACTCTTGCTGGATGCGGCCAAGCAAGGAGTGGCATTGGTCTTATGCGAGGACTTCAAGCCAGCCAGTTTGGTACTTCCAGCCAATCGGTCTTCGGATACGCTTTTGACCAAAGCCTGGCAGCAGGTTTCCAAAAAAGTCCGGGATGGACTTTGGCGAAAGACCATTGATGCGAAATGTTCCAATCAGGCATTTTTGGCGGAATGGCTGGCTCCCAATCATTATAAACTTAATGATCTGCAGGTTGCCAGTCGACGGCCTCATGCCCATAAGGAAAGCGTCTGTGCCCGATTTTATTGGCAAATTTATGCGACAACCATTCCTGAAACGACTTTTAGTCGAGATCCGGAGAATGATGGTACCAATGCGTTACTGAATTTTGGCTATGCCGTCCTTCTGTCCACTGTATTGCAAAAACTGTTTGCCTTCGGTCTCGACCCAACTTTTGGCATTGGGCATGCTGTTCGTGAGCGTAGTACTCCGTTGGCTTATGACCTGATGGAGCCATTCCGACCTTGTGTGGATTTGCGTGTTCACCAATGGCTCCATGGCCCGGGTGCAGGACAAGGAATGGCTATTACCCGCGAATTTAAGCGTTGGGTGACTGGTTTCGTCCTAGAAAGGGTCGGCACGATGGGAATTGAGCTGGATATTCGTGGTGTTATCGAGGGCACGGTTCGTTCCTTTCGCAAAGCCATCCTCCAACAACGCCTTGGCGACTATACCCCATGGATTGCCGCAAATACAAAATGGGCTGGATGCTTGTAGCTTTCGACCTTCCGGTGTCGGAGAAACCGCAACGGAAAGCCGCCACGGATTTTCGTAATTTTCTATTGGATGACGGATTTCAGATGCTTCAATTTAGCGTATATGCCCGGCCCATGGTTTCTTTCGCTCGCATGGAGACCCATTTGCGGCATCTGAAAGAAAATTTACCATCGGAAGGCAGTGTTCGGGCCATTTTTATTACACAGTCCCAATGGGAAAAATCGTTCATCATTCATGGCAAACCTGCCAAAAACCTCCCTCCAGAGGACATTCCCAACCAGCTCCAATTCTGGTAACTCGCCCTTGTAGGGCGAGTTACTGAATTGGGTTCTGCACACTTTGGTTTTGGAATCAACGCAAAGCGAAGCCTTTGGCCAGGAGAATAACCCCAAGTTCTGCACACTTTGGTTTTGGAATCAACGCAAAGCTGTAAGTGTTGATTTATTTCTATAATACGAGTTCTGCACACTTTGGTTTTGGAATCAACGCAAAGCAGATGTCGCAGACTGGTTGGTTTATAAGACGTTCTGCACACTTTGGTTTTGGAATCAACGCAAAGCATGAGTTACGCATTCTAGCCCAGCGAACAGTTCTGCACACTTTGGTTTTGGAATCAACGCAAAGCGAGGCCTCCTCAACACTCAAGAATCAGTAAGTTCTGCACACTTTGGTTTTGGAATCAACGCAAAGCAGGATGCTGACTGCATATATTTTGACGTGTGTTCTGCACACTTTG
>JAITVQ010000140.1 GCA_031285745.1 Puniceicoccales bacterium
CTATTTTGCGGAAATCGAACTTCATGGGAATGTCACCCTCGATTCAAATGGAAATGACCGTACTGATTACAAGAAGATTACTGGTACGGGCGATGTTCGTATTACTGGCGCCGCCCGCACTGTTCTTGGTTCGGGGGCAACTGGCTACGATTATACAGGGAACCTTACCATTGCCACCACAGGGACGGGTGGTGTGCAATTAGCAGCTAACTCGGCGACTTTTAACTGCATTCCCGATAATTCCAATGTAACCATTGAGGCGGGGGGACTGCTCAGGCTTTCGTTCAGTTCAGGAGCAGGTGAGGTTATCAACGGTCTTTTCGGAGCAGGCAACATTAGCAACAATGTGGGTGCGGTAGCCAGCAATGTTCTTACCGTGGGGCATGCTAACGGTGATGGCGATTTCAGTGGGATTATTAGTGCTGCCGTCACCTTTGCCAAGCGGGGGACTGGTACACAAATTCTTTCCGGAGATAATACCTATACAGGGACAACCACCGTTAGTGGCGGCACGCTGCAAATCGGGGCAGGTGGAACGACGGGGACCTTGGGAACTGGGGCTGTCACAGTGTCCGATGGGGCGACCTTGGCCTTTAATCGTTCCAATGATCTCACAGTCGCCAATGCCATCTCGGGCGCAGGTAACCTGAAAAAGCAAGGGGCCGGAATCCTCACGCTCAGTGCGGCCACCTATACTGGGGCAACGCGGGTGGAAGCGGGGAGTCTGGTACTCAGCAATGCCATACTACCTGGGACTTCCCGATTGGAGATTCTCGACGGCGGCAGCCTCAAGCTCAACGATGGCACGGCGGTGCTGACGCTCAACAACGCCAACACCTCCTTTGCCGGTCATGCCTTGGGCACTGCGACAGATATCGACGGCTCGTTGGTCCTCACCGGAGGGCATACACTCAACGTGGGCAGCACCACCGGATTCGAAACCCTCAAGATTTCCCACGACCTCACCTTGAACGGGACCGTCGTTAATTTTCAGGTTACCGGATTGAGCACTCTGGACAAGATTGACCTGGGTGGGAGCTTGACCGTCACGGGTAGCAATACGATCAATATCGACTTGCTGAGCGCTCCCTCGCTGGTTGCGGGCGATTACACCCTTATTACTTCAACGGGGGCGCTCACCGACAGCATTCTGAATAACCTGACCTTGCAGGGGCTCGACTCGTTGGAAAAAACCCGGACCAAGCTTACTTTGGATGGTACCAGCAAAAACGTGGTGCTCAATGTTTCCGTCATGACGCGGGAGTTGGTCTGGACTGGCTCCAGTGATAACACCACCTGGAACACTTCCACCACCAACTGGGAAGATGTCACGATTTCTGGCACGCCCGTGGCCTTTGTCGCAGATGACGGGGTCCTCTTCAACGATACCGCCTCCGCAGCAGCCCGCAATGTCTCCATTGCCACCACCGTCACCCCGTTTGCCATCATGGTGGATACCGCCACCGCCTATACGCTGGATAATGCTGCAGGCGGCAAAATTACCGGAGAAAGTACCCTGACCAAAAAAGGCATCGGAACACTGACTCTCTCGGGTAGTGCAACCCACGATTTTACCGGTGCGGTTTCCGTGCTGGGTGGGACGTTGGAACTCACGGGCGCTGGCCCGTTGTTGGCCAACGGAGGCTCGGCGAGTTTGATCGGCGCCAGTGCCAATGCGGCCCGTAATCTCATCATCGACGGAGGTACGCTTAAGTTCAGCGGAACGGCTGATACGACCACCGACCGGAGCTTTACCATTGGTACCGGAGGCGCGGTATTGGAGTCTGCGGTTGCTGGGAAAAGTGTTATTTTTAATGGAACTGCTTCCATCGCCAATACTGCGACTGCCGACAATAAGTTAACCCTGGCTGGAGCGGGCAACGGGACGATTGGCTTGGTGCTGGTCGATTCCTCCACAGGAAAGCTTTCGCTGGAAAAGAGCGGAGCCGGAACCTGGAACCTGACTGGCAATAGTACCTACACGGGGACCACGGTTATCGACGGAGGCAAGCTTACGATTGGAGTCGGGGGCTCCTTGTCTGCGACATCCAGCGTCACGATTAACTCGGGTGGCACATTGGAATTTGCCAATAACACGGGGGAGGCCACCTCGGGCGCGAACGGACTGGGAGCTACGAACAAGACCGTTACAGTCAATTCGGGCGGGACGCTGCTTATCAGCGGTAACAATGGAATGGGGTATACCGGGCCAACCAATTATGCCAATGTGATCCTCAATGACGGGACCTTTTCGCTTTCTGCTGTTCAGTATATTCGGAGCCTAACCTTGAATGGTGGGCAGGTTACCGGGACAGGCGCAGTACAGTGGTACTACAACGATGCGCCTGTGGCGATCACCTCCACCGCCGATGCGACCATTGCTGCGCCGATCCAGTTTCACGCCAGCACAATTCAAACTGTCGAGGTCCAAGACAGCGCAGTTCTTACCGTTTCCGGGGTAATCTCCAATACGGGAGGCCTTACAAAAACCGGAATGGGCACGCTCCTGCTCAACGCCACTAACACCTATAGCGGGGCCACTACTGTCTCGGCAGGCACCATCAAACTCGGTGTTGCAAATGCCCTCTCGGGCACGAGCGGGATTACCGTGGCCTCGGGAGCCATGCTCGACCTCAACGGAGCTACCGTGGCCAAGCCCGTTACCATTGCGGGAACCGGTGTAAGCGGAGCCGGGGCCATCTTCGACTCTGCTGGCAACGGAAGTATTTCCGAGGTTATCCTCAGCGCAGCTGCCACTATGGGTACGGGCGGAAATACCGCCCTGACCTCCATTACCGGCACGGGAGACCTTGCGCTGAAGGGAAATTCCGCCGGTTACACGCTTTCCGGAGCGGGCGCGACTGTTATCAATAATGGTCAACTTATCCTCCAAACCAAATTGAGTTCTGCTGCTGCGGCAAATACGATCAATCCCACGGCAGGCATCCTGATCGACGGCGGCGAACTGGCCAGTTCGACTTCCGAACTCATCAATACCGGCAACAGGGTCGTGCTCGCCAATAACGGAACATTGACCTTTGCCGGGACCGGTTTGACTCAGACCCTCTCTGAACTCAGTGGAACCTCGGGCACCGTCGGAACCTCCTCCGGCAGCACGGCTACGCTGACCATCAATGCTGCTGCTGACTCTGCCTACTCAGGGGTAATCCAAGGAGACCTTAGCCTTGTCAAGGCAGGCGCGGGTACTTGGACACTCGGCAATGCGGCCAATGCCTATACGGGCGGAACTACTATTAGCGGCGGCACACTCAAGCTGACTACAGCACTCGCCACCTCCGGAAACGATGTACTCGGTGCGCAAACGTCCGGGGTTGTCCTTGATGGCGGAAGCTTGCTTTCAGCCTACAGCGGACTTTCTGCCACTGGACGGACGCTTACCTTGGGCACTGCGGGTGGCAGCCTCGTTTCCTCCGGGACCGGGGTTTTGCAGTTTCTGTCGACAGGCTCTCTCTTGTTCACTTCCGGCACGACTGACACCACTCTCACCCTTGGTGGCGACAGTACTGCGGACAACCAGTTTGCGTTGAATATTGTCAACTCCGCTGCTGGCTCCACCAGTCTGACCAAGACGGGCACAGGAAAGTGGATTATTTCCGGCACCAATACTTATACTGGAAACACCAGTGTCATTAACGGCATCCTGGCGCTGGGGGCGGAGAACGCCATCTCTACGGCCAGCGCGCTTGTACTGGGCGATGGCACCACTGCAGGCAGTATCGACCTCAATGGCTACAACCAGACGTTGAGCCGTGTTACTGTCAACGGTACGGGTAACAGGATTATCAATACCGGAACGAGCTCCATTCTTACCCTCAACTTCTCCGCCGATCAATCTCTGGATGTGGCTCTGGGGGCTGCTGGAGGGAACGATTATGCCTTGGCGAAAACCGGTAATGGCAAGCTTACCCTGGCTGGGACGGCCACCTATACCGGAGATACCACGGTCAAGGCTGGCACACTCGCTTTGGTAAACAGTACCTTTGCCAGCAATAATATCACGATCTATTCAGGAGCCTCCCTGGATGTTTCCGGATTGGCTGGAGGTCTAACTATTGCGAGTGGGCGTTCCATTGTTAGTGGATCAACTGGGACGACCTCGGACCTGATCGGCAGCTACATCCTCTCCGGCGGAAGCCTTTCGGCAGGAAAAACCGGTTCGTCTGATATTGGCTATATTCTTAAAATCGACGGAGCCTTGGATATCACTGGAGCTTCCACGCTGGGCTATATTTTCTCCAGCAGTGTCGGCGGAACGAACTCTACCATCAAGACGGGTGGCCTTAACCTGGGTGCGCAGACTACCATAGATGCGTATCTTTCAGAAGGGTTGCTCTCGACTGGTTCGTATACGCTCTTTGAATACACTTCATTGTCGGGCAATGTGGGAAATCTCCTGTACGGTAACTACCTTGACCCGCGGTATAACCTGACCTTCCGCGACGATGCGGCAAACAAGCGCATCCTGATGAATGTGGAATCGACCAGCAGCGACAATCCGCTGACGTGGGTGGGGGATTTGGATGGAGGACGAGTCGGGGAATGGAGTGCCTTGGCGAGCAACTTTGTCCAGGAAGGCGCAGGCAATGTCACCTACTTCCCGGGTGACTTTGCCATCTTTGACAACACGGCGAACGCCTTCGACATCACTGTCGGCAGTGGCGGCGTCATCTTGGGGCGGGCGACCTTTAACAACGACACGACACACGACTATACGATCAGCGGTGGGGAAATTCGCGGGGACGGGTACATTGAAAAACGCGGTACGGGCAAACTCACCCTCAACAATGCCAATTCGTATGCCGGTGTAATCAACGAAGACGGCACCCGCTCGGCAGGCACCATTCTGGTTTCCGGGACCATCGCCGTCGGCAATGACCTCGCACTGGGTGCCGGCAGTATGTATGTTTATGGCGGTACGCTGCAAAGCGTGGGTACGCATACCTTGGCCAACGATGTGGCAATTGCCCATGAGGGAATCTTTACACTGGATAGCTCCACTGGGGACCTGACGCTTGCGGGGGCAATCTCGGGTGATTACAAAACCGTCATATCCAAGATCGGAACCGGCACCGTTGGTCTGACCGGGGATGGCTCGGGCTTCAGCGGCTTGGTACAGCACACCCAAGGCACCCTCTCCTTGGGCGGTATCGACCACTCCCAAGCCAAATATAACCTGACGGGCGTAGGTACCACTTTGGAAATGGGGGCTCTTGGCGACCAAACCGTAAAAATCGGCCAACTTACGGGAGAAGCGGGCACCATTCTGCAAACCTCTACCACGGGCACCAAGACCTTCGAAGTCGGCGCGCTTAATACCAGCAGCCTCTTTGCCGGAACGATCCAAGACAACGCCGACATTGTCGCGCTGACCAAGGTCGGCACAGGCACATTGGTTCTCACCGGGCAAAACACCAACACTGGGGAAACCCATGTGCAGGCTGGTATGCTCCAGATTGGCAATGACACCGACTCCACCCTCGGCACTGGCGATATCTTTATCAGCAGCGGAGCGACCCTGGCCTTTTACACCACCGGAAACAACTCGCTTGACCAGCTCATCACCGGAACAGGTGCTCTGCAAAAAGAAGGTACCAACACCCTGACGATCACCCGGACCAACCTGAACTTCTCAGGAACGGTTCAACTTAACTCAGGAGAATTGGTGCTTGCTGGCACGGGCACATTGGGCACGGCGCAAATCGTCAATAATGCCACCCTTGTTCTTGACCGCACCGGTGACTACACTCTGGAAAATACCATCAGCGGCATTGGCACTATCACCAAGCAAGACGCAGGTACGCTGACCTATCTGGGGAACAACACGGCCACGGGAGCGACCACCGTTACCAACGGCACTCTGGCCCTCGGAAACAATACCCTGGTCCAGAACCAAACCTACACGCCGACAGTCAGCCTGGCTACTGGCACTACCCTTCAGCTTGCTCCAGCCGATGGCGGGACGGCCACCCTTACCTCGGTAGCAGGTACTGGTACCCTCGACCACATCGGTGACGGCACATCCATCCTCACTGGCAACCTGCAGGCCAACCAGGTCAACATCAACACCGGTATCCTTCAGCTCGGTTCAGGCTCGGAAAAAGCCGCTCTCGCAATCTCTGCACCGGTGGCTCTGGCTACAGATGGCACCCTGCTGGTCACCCGCACGGGCGACACCCGCTTGAGCGGACAACTCTCGGGCGATGGTAACCTGACTCTGCAAGGCGACATCTACGGCTCCGGCACTCTTGTTCTGGCCAACGCCACCAACGATCTCACCGGTACCATTACCGTCCAGAAACGCTCCATCCTCCAAATCGGTGACACCAGCACTGAGGGTTCTATCAACACCTCTGGTAATGATGTCACAGTCGACATTGGGCAACGGGCGACTCTCCGATACACCAATGCGGGTAGCGAGACGGGAGACAATCTCACGCTTACCGGGTCGGGTACCTTCGACTACAACGGCGGCAGTACTCTGCGCTTCACCAGCGATGCGACTGCCTTTACCGGCACAATCCAAGCTTCCCAAGGTACTCTCCAACTGGATGCGGATCAACTACCCGCGAACACCCTCAATGCGGTGGATACCGGGGTGCTCCAAATCAAGGCAGCAACAGACACTACGCTCACGAACAGCTTTGGTACCGGTAATGGCACTATCACCCTTACTTCAGCCAGTGCGGCGACTCCTGTCACCTACCAGATTGACACCACCTCCACCTTCGGCGGTAACTTGGTGGTCGCTTCCGCTACTACCCTCCAACTCAACACCCGGACCGTCGGAGCCAAACTCCTCACCCTTCAGTCCAGTGCCTACCTGCGAGGCAATGGTACCATCAAGGGAGATTTGCACAACCAGCTTGGCGGTACTATCCACCCCGGCAATTCGGTCGGACAAATCAACATTCAGGGCAACCTCATCAACGACGGCACCGTCCTCCTCGATGTCGACTCGGCTAGCTCATTCTCGACGATCCACTACACTGGTACCGCCCAACTCAACACCTCGGGCACGCTTCAGCTCATCCTCACTCAGGACACCTACGACAACTTGGCGTTGGGTACTGAGCTGAAAATCCTCGTGGACGACAACACGACGGACGGAGCCAGCAGTGTCATCGGCAACTTCGACCTGAGCAAAGTCACCTTGCTGGTGGATGGGAATACTCTCAACGGCAAGGCGATCACTTACAACAAGGGTGACGGTGGCCTTACGCTTCTGCTCGCCTCCAGCATCCGCGACATTCCGGGACTCAGTCTTCATGATGGGTTGGACGGATACATCGGCTACCTCGACAACATCCTGCACAATCCCACGGACTACCCGGAACAGGTCAGCACCATCAGCGGCTTCCTAGGTTCGGCGGACCTCTCGGCTACGCTCAACAATGCCTCGCCGATCGGACTGGCTAGCCTCACGGCAATGACCACGGCCATCGCCCACGACGATGCGGAAACACTCCGCTCGCACTTGGAAAGCCTGCGCTACCAGCGCGGAGCCACTGGCCAGGCTATTGACACCATGCCGTACATCGTGGGCACGGGCCTCTTCGTGAGCAACGGTTCAGGCAGCTCCAACCCGGCCTTCGACTTCAACACCTACGGAGGACTCATCGGGGTCGACCAATCCTTTGGCCCTGACTTGATCATGGGGATGAACGTCGGCTACCACTCGGGCAAGGCAGACCTGCACAACGGAGCCGGCAAAGTCACGCTCAACAACGCCTCACTGAGTGTCTACGGTTCCTACATGTTCTCCAACTGGCTCTATCTCGACGCCGGAGTCTATGGCGGATACAACAGCTACGAAATCAAACACGACACGCTCTATGGCCGGGCGACGGCGAAGCCGGAAGGCTTCAACTATGGAGCCAATATCTACTTGGGCACCATAGTACCGCTGAGCCAACAGTTCAGCCTGACGCCTTACGCGGGAATCGAATACGTACGCACGGACGTGGATGCCTTCACCGAAAAGGGCACCCAAAGTGCGCTCCACCTCGACGCCTTCACGCAGGACTCGCTGCGGGCCAAAATCGGAACGGGCATCAACTGGCAGGTACCGACCGGAGCGGACTTCACGTTGCGGGTAGGACTCAACGCGGCCTTCGCGCATGAGTTGCTGGACGACGAAGTGGACATGGAAGCGCGCTTCGCCAACGACTACTCAGGAAACAAATATAAGGTCAGTGCGGTGGCTTCACCGGAAAACCTCGTGCAGGTAGGGCCGATGATCGAGTTTGGGTTCGATGAAAACAAGTCGCTTACCCTCGGGTATACCTTGGAGTACGACTTCGAAGACCAGACAGCCCATCACCTCAACGCCACCTTCAGAATGCGTTTCTAACGCAGTCTGAATGTAATCGCGGGCGGTTTTTCCAAGAAATACTGCCTAACGCAAAACACCCGCTCCTGAATGGAGCGGGTGTTTTGGTGGATACTCTTATAAGGATCTTCTGCTTATTCTCCGGTAAACTTCTTGGCTCGAGCGATAACCCGGTCCTTGCCCAAGACTCGCACGACATCGTGAAGATGTGGCCCGCCTCCAACTCCGCTGATGGCAAAGCGAAGCGGGGCGAAGTAGTCGCCAGGCTTGGCTCCGTTAGCGGAGGCGGTATCGTTAATGGCGGCGTCAATATCAGCGTCGTCCAGTTTTTGGAGCTTTTCCAAGGCTGGAATCAGTTGGCGGATACGGATGGCAGGGTCACTCTTTTTGCTGATCTTGGCGCGGGCCTCTTCATCGTAAGGAAAGTCGTCGGTGAAGAAATAGCGGGAAATATCTGCAAGGTTTTCCAGGCCGGGAAGTTTTTCTTGGCAGAGTGCGAGAACTGATTGGAGGTAATTTTCGTTGGTAGTGTCGGAGACTAAACCAGCCTGTTGAAGCACAGGAGTGGCCAGCCAGGCAAAGGTTTCCAGCGGAAGCGCGCGGAGATGCTGCTGGTTGATGAACGCCATTTTCTTCTCGTCAAAGCGAGCATTGGCTTGGTGAACATCGGAGAGTTCGAACTGGTCGATAATGTCGCCAATGGGGAGCACTTCCCGTCCATCCTTGGGAGTCCAACCGAGAAGGCAGAGATAATTGCGCACAGCGGCAGGCAGGAAGTGGCGGGACTGGTATTCCTCAATGAGCGCGCCCCGATCACGTTTGGACATCTTGCCGGGTCCGTCGGTTTTGAGGATAAGGGGGATATGGGCAAAAGCGGGCACCGGAGCCCCAAGGGCATTGTAGAGTTCAACGTGCTTGGAGGTGTTGGAGAGGTGATCTTCACCGCGAATAACGTGGGTCATTTCCATGGCAATGTCATCGACGACATTGACGAAGTGGAAGACTGGTTCGCCGTTGTTGCGAACGATAACGAAGTCTCGGTCCTCGGCGCGTTCGACTTTGCCCCGGATGAGGTCATTAATGGTAACAGGTGCGGCTTTGACTTTCTCGACTTCTTTTTTGAGGAAGGAGTCGTATTCGGTGTAGCGTTCGCCTTCGAGGCGGAACCAGATCGCGCCATCCTTTTCATAAGTGCGTCCGGTGGCAGTAAGTTTCTTTAGATAGTCCTGATAGACGTCGGCGCGTTCGCTTTGCTTGTAAGGGCCATAGTTGCCGCCGATGCCGGGGCCTTCGTCCCAGTCCATGCCTAGCCATTTGAGACTGTCGTAGATGACTTGAAGGTATTGATCGTTGTTGCGCTCTTTGTCGGTGTCCTCGACTCGTAAAATGAATTTTCCACCAGTGTGTCTGGCAAAGAGCCAGTTGAATAGGGCGGTGCGGGCACTGCCAATGTGGAAAAATCCTGTGGGGCTGGGCGCGAAACGGGTGCGGATGGTGCTCATGAAAAGTAGTCGATGAAAGTGTGTTTGGAGAAGACGGGAGCTTCAATTACGAATGACGAATTACAAATTACGAATGGATATGTTTCTTCCTTCGCATTAATTCATAATTCTTAATTCAGACACCCTCTTTTCCCAGAGGCGTTAACACGAACTTGCCGCTGCCATCGTCGGAGATTTCGCAGAGATAGAGCGGAGCCTTCTGCGAGTCCGACAAGGCGAGAACCGCAGGCCAGCTGTCCTGCGGGACTTCTGCAATGAGGAGATACAAGTCTACTGTATCGTCAGCCTTGCGAACCCCCTCAATAGAAATAGCCGAGTGCTGGATGGCGAAGTTGTGCGTGAGGTAGTGCCCGAGTTGATCAGCGAGACCTTGCAAGTCAGAGGTCTCGGGATCGATCTTGTGGCGATCCACCAGCGAGAAGAGCGGCAGGGCGAAGTGCTTGGTCATTTTCAGAGACGGACAGGCATTCCGGCATCGCGGAGTTTTTCCTTGGCCTCACGGATGGTGTAGGTGCCGTAGTGGAAAATGGAGGCGGCCAGGACGGCGCTGGCATGACCATCGCGAACGACGTCCACGAGGTGATCCAGGTTTCCGGCACCGCCGGAGGCAATGACCGGGACGCTGACCGCGTCACTGACCCGGCGGGTTAGTTCAATGTCGTAACCGGTTTTCATGCCGTCGCAGTCCATGCTGGTGAGGAGGATTTCGCCTGCGCCGAGTTCGACGACGCGCTTGGCCCAGGTGATGACATCCAGTTCGGTTGGATTGCGTCCGCCGTGGGTGTAAACACGCCAAGTGTCGGTGCCTGGCTCCCGGCGTGCGTCGATGGCGACGACGATACATTGGTTGCCGAATTTCTTGGCGGCGTTGAGGATCAGGTCGGGGTTGTTGATGGCAGCGGTGTTGAGGGAGACTTTATCCGCACCGGCATTGAGCATGGCGCGAATGTCTTCCACGGTGCGGAGACCTCCGCCGACCGTGAGTGGCATGAAGATCTCGTCGGCGGTCCGCTCGACTACCTCATGCATGATGTTGCGTCCGTCGCTTGACGCAGTGATGTCGAGGAAGACGAGTTCATCCGCGCCTTGCTCCTGATAGGCCCGGGCGGATTCGACCGGGTCCCCGACATCGCGGAGTTGTTCGAATTGGAGTCCCTTGACCACTCGGCCAGCCTTAACGTCGAGACAGGGTATAATGCGGATGGAAAGCATTACAGGAGGAGAATAGCTTTTTCCCCGCGACGAAAGCAAAAAGCTATGACGAATCCTAATATGTTCCGGCGATGCTTTCGGATTTTTTCAGAAGATCGCTGCAGTAAGTTGCCAATTTCTCATTGGTTGGTCCATAACCGTCACAATAGAGATGCATCTCAATGGCGGTAAGAAATTCGAATGCTGTCTGGTAGCGGTCTTCGCGATTGCGTTCAAGGGCCTTGGCCAGGATTTTGGCCAGATTCGGATTCAGGCCGGGGCGCAGGGCTTCAAAGTCCGGCAGTGGTTTATGCAGGATGTTTTCGTGAGTCTGCTCGGGAGTTTCTCCCAGGAAGACGTTTTGGGAGAGCAGGAGTTCCGCGAGGACAATGCCGCAGGCAAATATGTCGGCGCGAGGGTCCGTCACTTCCTTGCGGGCCTGTTCAGGCGAGAGGTAGCCGTCTTTTCCGACAATGACTTCACCTTCGTGACTGTACATCAGGTCACGGGCTTTCGCGATGCCGAAATCAGTGATTTTAACGTCTCCCTCGTTGTTGATAAGAATGTTCTTGGGGTTGATGTCGCGGTGGACGATGCCGAGCGGCTGGCCGTTTTTATCGCGCTTGGTATGCGCATAGGCCAAGCCCCGGCAAATACGCGAGGCAATGAATGCCGCAATTTCCTCGGGTACGGGGATATTGAGCGCCTGATGAATTTCCAAAAATCTCTCCAGATTGCCTCCATTCACATATTCCATGACCATGAAATAGGTGTTGGACATTTCACCGAGGTGGTAGATCTGGACAATATTGGTATGGATCAAATCAGCAACGAGCCTAGCTTCGCCGATGAAATTGTCCCGGAATTCGGGAATAGCGGAGTATTCTTCGCGGATCAGCTTGATTGCCACTGTCTTTTGAAATGCCCCCGATCCATGTTGTAGTGCCTCGGAAACGGTACCCATGCCACCTTCCGCGATGGTTCTCACAAATTCATATCTTACCTCATTAAACATATGAGTGAACATAGGAGATTTACTTGAAATAAATTTTACTAGGCTAACAAGGAAATAAGGAAATTCCGGAGTGTAAAATTTTGATAATTTCTTGTTTAGAGTGGTCAATCGAAGTCATCGCCCTATGATACATCCGCATGTCCATGAAAATCGGAATCATGGGAGGATCGTTTGATCCTCCGCATTTGGGGCACATGATTCTTGCGCAGGATGCGCAAGATTACTTCAAGTTGGATAAGATAATCTTCGTTCCGGTGGCGGAATCTCCGCTCAAGGGGCGCACTCCTACCGCATCAGGACGATTACGGTTGGCCATGATAGAGGCAGCGATTGCTCCTCGAAGGGAGTGGTGCGTTTCGGATTGGGAGTTGAAGCAGGGCGGAGTGAGTTATTCTTCCCACACGGCCTTGCATTTGCACCGGCTTTATCCCGATGCGGAGCTTCACTGGATTATCGGGGCCGACCAGCTTGCCCAGCTTTCGGCGTGGTACCGTATTGATGATTTGTGCCGCCTGGTGCGATTTGTTGTGGCGTTGCGCGATGGTGATATGCTGGTGAGTCCCCCGAAATTGAATCCTTGCGTGGTGATCGAACCGCTGCCTGCCCGTCGTCTGGATATAAGTTCGACTGAGATCAGGGAGTGCATGAAAGCGGTGCGTCCTGTTGATTTTTTCTTGCCGCAGGGCGTGATGCAGATCATTGAGCATGAAAATCCTTATCGCTGAACAGGCTGATATATGCCCAAGACTCCCAAAGCCAAGGCGGCCAAGTCCGCCCCGAAAAAAGCCAAACCTGCGCCGAAAAGCAAGGCCATCAAGCCTGTTGCCAAAAAAAGCACAGTGAAGGCCAAGGCCCCGTCCAAGGCGACCAAGCCGGTATCCAAGCCCGCACAGCCCAAGACCAAGGTTCCGGCAAAGAAGAAAGCTCCGGTAAAAAAAGCCCTTGAAACCAAGAAGGCGCTGCCTCCGCAGATGGAGTTGATTCGCCGGTGTGTCCGGGCACTCGATGACAAGAAAGCCGAGGGACTGCGGGTTTTGCACGTGGGCGACAAGTCGAGCGTGACAGATTATTTTATCATCGCGACAGGGAATTCCGAGCCGCACCTCCGAGCATTGCGGATTGCCGTCGAGAAGGAGCTGGATGATGCGAAGGAGAAAATCGTCGGGGTTGAATCCCAGCCTGCGAGCGGCTGGTGTGTGGTGGATGCCTTTGATGTCATGATCCACATTTTTCTCCAGGGACAGCGGGACAGCTTCAGACTTGAGACGTTGTGGAAAGACGGGGTCGATGTGCCCGTGGCCTCCCTGCTTAAATGATGTGTGATTGAAGCAGCTCTTTTACGAAAAACCTCGGTGAAAACCGAGGTTTTTAAATTGGTGCCAGAGGGCGGATTTGAACCGCCGACCTTAGGCTTATGAGTCCCGCGCTCTACCGACTGAGCTACTCTGGCAATTGGAAGGGCGCGAAAGGTGGCGGGAGAGATGCCTCTGGTCAAGAATTTATAAAGGGAATTTTGCCAAATCCCGTGTCACTCAGGCGTATCGGATAGAGCCCAGGGATTATGACTTGTCGGTGTTGCGACAAACTGGCCAATGGTATCCAGGAATTCTTTCCGGGGAATGCATTTGGCGCCAAAGGAGGCCAAATGTTGGGTTTCCTGCTGGCAGTCGATGATGCGAACTCCGGCGTCCGCCAGCCGGGGAACCAATGTTGCCAAGGCGACCTTGGACGCATCTCGCTCGCGGTAAAACATGGATTCCCCGTAAAAGACGCAACCCAAGGCGACTCCGTAGAGTCCGCCAATCAGTTTTTCGTCATCCCATACCTCGACACTGTGGGCGATTCCTTCACGATGTAGGTGAGTGTAGCAGTCGATGATCTCAGGCGTTATCCAGGTTCCGTCCTGATTGGGGCGGAATGTCTCGGCACAGGCTTGGATGACTCCGGAAAAGTTCTCATCAAAGGTTACTCGCCAAGGAGTATTTTTAAGGGTTTTGGCCAGACTTTTGGAGATTTTAAATTCCTTGGGGATAAGGATGAAGCGAGGGTCTGGTGACCACCAGAGGACGGGAGTCTCTTCTCCGTACCACGGAAAGATGCCTATCTTGTATGCGGCTTTTATTTGTTCCGGATGGAGATGTATACTCCAAGCCAGCGGCTCGTCCTCAGCAGCGGTATATGGATCGGGAAATATAATGTCATGGAGAAACTCAATCATATAGTCTTCCTATAAATAAAAAAACGCCGTCTGATAGACGGCGTTTTTAGTAGAAAGAGCAATTACGCTTTTTTCAGGATATTGTACACAGAAGGAACCGAGATTCCCATTGTGCGGGAAATTTCGGAGGGTCCCTTACCTGCGTTTTTCATTTCTTTCACCTTGGCGGCAATTTCAGGGGTGATTCGGACGCGTTTACCTGAATTTTCAGATTTGGCAGCCTTGCCACCAGAAACAGATTGGAGTGCCTTGATCAGCTCATTGGTTGATTTGAAGCCCAGTTCTTGATAGAGATTGGCAAGGCGTTGGCGTTTTTCAACTTCCTGCCATTCTTCCTTGGCTTTTTTCCGGGCCTCTTCGATCAAGGCATTTTCATAGTCGGAGAGTGAAGAGTAGTTTCCTGCTGACATGTTTATGGTTGTATTTAAGATGAGTTAAACTCAGAGGGAATATACATAAATAGTCTATATTGTTAAATTCAACTAAAAATTAGAAAAGGGGTTATTCTCCCTATTCTAGTAGCTGTTCGGATTCATGTTGAATTGATTATAATAATGGCTGTTCTAGTGGATTGTACTGTGGGGCGTAAACGGTAAAAGAAGTCCTATGTATGGAATTGCCGGACATGGTAATTCTAATTCGAGAGAAGGACATTATCAATTATGGTGATTTCAGAAGAGATTCTTGGTGGCAATTTTGCTAAACAAGGTAATTTCGATAACATTAAGCGTAGTTTCTCTTTATGATCAAAAAACTACCGCATTCAAAAATGGGGAAGAGTGATTTGGGATGGCTGCAAAGCATATTTCATTTTTCTTTTGCCGATTATTATAACCCGCAAAACATTCATTTTGGAGCTTTGCGCGTCATTAATGACGACCTGATTCATCCGGGAAAGGGTTTTGGGTCCCACCCCCACGATAACATGGAAATCATTTCTTATGTCGTGGACGGGGCACTTACCCATAAGGACAGTATGGGGCACGAGCGCAGCTTGGTCCGGGGCGAGGTCCAGTATATGAGCGCAGGCACCGGGGTTGTTCATAGCGAATATAATCTGGGCAAGGAGATGTGCCGGATTTTACAAATATGGATTCTACCTGATGCAAAAGGACATAAGCCTCATTATGGGGATATCCAGCCGGAGTGGAAGGAGCGGGAAAACAAATGGCTTCATCTTGTTTCCAAGAAAGGTGGGGCTGCCCCCATTGTTATCCATCAGGATTTTAACATTCATGTTGCAACCTTGGATGCGGGAAAGACGCTTTCTTTCGAGGTGGGGCAGGGACGTCAGGCCTATGTTGTTCAGATCGAAGGGAAAGCCCAAGTAAATGACAGCATCGAGCTTGATGCCAGAGATGGGTTGGAGACGGTCGGGGAGTCGTTGCGCTTTAAAGCTCAAGAGGACTCGCATGTCATGGTTTTGGAAATGGCAAGTTGATGGAATAAGTGCAGTTGGCTGAATTGCTAATTATCAGAAAACTGTCCAATAGCCTCTTTTCCCCCGGATTTATCCCAATAGTTGGATGATAATTGGGGATATTCACAGTTGCATTGTTGTTTTCCCGTTTCGGGAAAACGACCGTGCACATTGCTTTAGTACCGTCCGGAACCGGGAAAGTGATAACCCGTTTGCATTGATTCCTTCCTAAAATGGGAAACCGGGAAAAACTTTTGCATTCATGCTTTCCCGAAACGGGAAAATTCCTGTGCAACTGGCAGTGCCTTTCCCCTGATTCAGGAAAATATGGTGCAAGTGTACTTCATGTCTTCCCGTTTTGGGATAATGGGAGTCACATTGTGTTTCATGCTTTCCTGAAACGGGACGGTGGCTTGAAGGTGAGAAACTGTGTTGTAAATAGCTAGTTATGGAACTTGTTCTGCGGATTGCTTTGCGGGGTTTGAGGTGAACATCAGTGATACCTCGGATATTTAAGCCGCCGGTGAAATATTTGGGATAAAGCGCTGGATTTTGCTGTCGTTCTTACCTAGACCCATGAACTTGCCTTACTCCCATGACTAAATTGTTTTTTACTCTGACCCTAGCCTTGGTTTGTTTCTCTGTCTCCGCCTTTGAAGTCCCGGAGAAGTATAAGGGATCTGATTATGTGATTCTTGAGGACACAACACATGTTGACGTGCAGGATTCCGGATTGAGTCACTTTAAAATCAAACAACGTCTCCAGATACTGACCCAAAAAGGAGCCCTGAAATGGCGTATTATCAAGTATGACTACGATCCTCTGACTGCTGCGGCCGAGTTTAGCAAGGTAACTGTAATACGACCGGAAACCAAGCGTCAGCGGAAAGTTCCTGTTGTTTCGCAAAAGGATTATGCAGCCCCGGCCCGCAGTATTTATTGGGGAGCCCGGCAAAAACTTATCGAGATCGGGGAGGTAAAAGAGGGGGACATTATCGAATACGAGATTTTCAAGAAAGGATTTACCTACGCGTTGTTAAAAGAGGGTGATGCTGGCGCAGCAGGTTCCGGCGGTGGAAGTGTCGGTTCTGACGACGAGGAGAGGTTTGTTCCTCCCATGCGCGGAGAGTTTTACGACATTGTTCCGTTTTGGGCCGAAGTTCCTGTTGAGACCAAGATCTATTCCGTAAATCTGCCCGCGAACAAGGACCTCCAATACGAATTTTTCCAAGGCGAGTGCTCAGTCTCGGTCAAACCAAATGCAGACAAGCGTCTCTATACGTTCACCAAAAAGGATATTATCCCTGCCAAGAAGGAAAAGGGCGTGGTCAATGAGTTCGATTATGCCCCCAAGCTCTTCATGAGCACCACCAGGGACTGGCGTGCCAAGTCTTTGTGGTTTCACAAGGTCAACGAGGATTACGGCAGCTTTGCGGCTTTTCCTGCTGCGCAGACCAAGGTCGATGAATTGTTGAAGGGCGTCACGGATGAGTGGGAAAAGGTATCCATCCTTACGCACTGGGTGGCTGACAACATGCGGTACTCCGGCCTTTCCATGGGGAGGGGCGAAGGCTTTACGCTCCACAATACCGAGATGAATTTCGTCGACATGTGTGGGGTGTGCAAAGACAAGGCGGCGTTGTTGATTTCACTGCTGCGCATGGCCGGTTTCGAATCCTATCCGGCGATGACGATGGCGGGGTCGCGGATTGAACAAATCCCTGCCGATCATTTCAACCACTGTGTAACCGTGGTGAAAATGTCCGACGGAAAATATCATCCATTGGACCCGACCTGGGTGCCGTTTGTCCGGGAACTCTGGTCGAGCGCGGAACAGCAACAGCATTATCTGCCGGGGATTCCCGAGGGGTCGGATTTGTTGGAGACCCCGGTGTCTCCTCCTGAAAACCATTATGTGCGAATCAATGCCCAATCCTCACTGGACAAGGAGGGAACATTGGAGGGCGAGTTTACCATCGTCGCCGAGGGCCAGTCGGATTCAACTGTCCGGCGTATCTTTACCCGCAGCATGATGAGTGAGTGGCAGGACAATGTGGAGCAGGAGTTGTTGAACGTATCGCCGCAGGCGCAGCTCTTGTCGGTGGAATACGGAAAAAATCCCCGGGACTACATTGCTGGGCCGGTTTCGATCACGATGAAATTCAGAATTCCCAACTATGCCTTGGTTGGAACCAAGGAGGTGTTTTTGACTCCCCTGACGGTAAATAATCTGTTCAGCCGGGTAAAAACATACCTGCGTCTCGGTGATGAAAAAGAGCGGAAATATCCCTTCAAGGATGCCTGCTCGCGACTGGTTGAACTGACGGAGACCATCACTCTTCCAGACGGATATAAGCTGGTAACGGACGCTCCTTTTGCCTCGGGGAAAAATGATACTGCCGAGTATACGACTTCCCTCAGGCAGGAAGGCAATGCGTTGAAATTCTACAATCTGCTGGTTCTGAAAAAACGTGTTTATGAGGCCTCGGAATGGCCGGCCTTTCTTGAGGCGGTGAACCAGCAGCGGCAATTCTCCGAAAATCCGTTGGTCATTCGGACAGCGCCGCAATCCCGCAATTAATCGTCAACCCCTTACCCGATAGATTCCATGAAACACTTCTTTATATTCACCCTCGCGCTCATCTTTTCCTGCACGGGTTTTGCTCAAAGCCGGGATGCCGAGATTCTTCATCTGCAAAAGGATTTTCGACTCAATGACGACGGCAGCATGTCCATGCATGTCCGAACCTCGCATCGCTACAACACGCACTTGGGTTTCGACAGGCTGGGCGAACATTTTGTCATCTACAATCCCCGACACCAGCAGTTGAAAATAGAAGAGGCTTACACGGTCCAGAAAAACGGCAACGTGGTGAAGTCACCTGAAAATGCCTTCAACGAGGTATTGCCTGCGTTTGCGGTCGATGCGGTTGCCTACAATCATCTGAAAGAGATGGTGATTTCGTTTACCGGGGTGGAACTTGATGCGGTATCCCATCTTTCCTACACCCTGCACAGCGACGCCGGTTATTATCCTGAGTTGGATTGCAATGAGGCCTTGTTGCAAAGCTTCCCCGTAAAGGAATATGTCATCACGGTGGATGTACCCGCCGGGAAAAAACTTTCACAGGGATTGTATAACATCAACGCAACCCCGGATGTGAAAAACGGGAATGGCCGGGTGGTTTACACATGGCGTTTCAACGATCTGCCCGAGGTCTCCAAGGCGGCCTATCAATCTGCCGATAATCTGCCGCGCCTGATCTTTTCCACATGGGAATCGCAAAAGGCCGCCATGCAGTGGCTCTCCGAAAAAATGAAATGGACTCCATCGAAATCCTTGGAGCGGAGGATTCGGGGGATTGAGCAGACTGGACATCTTGAGCGTGTCCTTAAGGCGTATTCCGATTTTCTGGATACCATGGGTGCTTCAAAGGTCCCAGCGGAATATTCCGGTTATCGTTTCAGGAATACGGAAACCATTCTTCGCTCGGCTTACGGAACTGAGGCCGAACGAACCATGGCGTTGACCCAGATATTGCAAAAACTTGATAAAACAACGAGCCAGGTGGCGGTATATCCCAAGTGGTTTGACGGTACCATTGGCAGCCTGAGTTCCATTGAGTCCTTTGCCGTCAATCTTACTGTGCCGGGATATAACAGGGCATTTTATATTTCCCCAATGGTTTTCAGAAAAACCAGCCTGGACATCGTTAATCATGGGAAGAAATACTTCTCAATTAATGAAGGTGCCTCTCTGCCTGCCAAGGCTCAGGCCTATAATGCGGCTGCTGTTGCGGCAGAATTGGTTTTCTCTGAAAAAGAAATCTCCGTTACCAGTGATGTGACAGTTACCGGTGCACTCAATCCGGTTTTGGAAATCGCCAAGGATGTTGATTCTGCCAAAAAACTACTCACTGGCAAGGTTGTCGATGTTCGGCTTAAGGGAATGTCAAGCCCTGCCAAGATTGATGCCAAGTTGACTTCCACGGTTTCCGTAAAAAAGAATAATGGATATTTTATTGCTGAATTGCCCCACATTCAAGGTGGTGTTGAAACTTGGGATCTGTCCAAACTGGGCGCGAAAAGACAACTGCCGTTGTCATTGCCATATCCTGTTACCGAATCTTATCGGTTTACATTGGATATTCCCAAAGGAAAACGTGTCAGCACTCCCGAAATCCAGATCAAAGAGGAAAACAAAATAGGAACTGTCTCGGTCTCGTCCAAGGTGGTGAAGGGTAAACTGGAAATCTTCCGCCGGATAACCTTGAAAAAATCAGAGATCGCTCCCGAGGAGTACGGTGACTTTCTGGAGTTAATCCATGTTTGGCTGAACAAAAATTACCGGACAGTGATCCTGGCAGATGCCGAGTCGAAGAAATAGGTGGTTCTGGCCTGTCTGCCAAACATCGGTATATTGATGCAAGGGGAGGGTGGCATGTTTGTGCCATCTTCCTGTCATCGATATTCAAGTATGGTGGTTGCATGGCAGTCGGCATCAGCGCGGAAGCGAATCCAGAATGCCGAAAAACCTTCCGGAAAATCGTAGGTAAGTTTTTCTCCGGGTTTTACGGTGAATGTTTTCCAAGGGAAAAACCTGGCGTGATCGGCATCAAACTCCACCGTGAAAGTCACAGGTTTTTCCGAATCGTGAGAAATAGTCAGTGTCTTCTTGTCGTATCCGAAAAACAAATAGGGATCGGAAGCTTGGTTGGCTGAGACAGCGGTTGCTTTCCATGGCCCTCCGGTTCCGGTGGGCTTACCGGCTTTCCATAAATCATCCTCCATGCCGAACCATAAGGCATCATCGCCGGTGCCGAAGATGTGGCCGCCGGGGATGGCTCCCGGTTTCACCCCCGAGAGGGCCAGTAGTCCGCGCCAAGTGCAGAAATCGCGGATATTCAGTCCATGTGTGGCGACCGGCTGCAAGGTGGCGACGCCGCCATGGAGGCCGTGAATAAAAAATGTCCCGCCGATATTCGCAGCCATGCGTTCGGAGATGATTTCCCGGAAAGTGGTTGGAGTGTCTTTACCGAACGGTTTGGCATAAGCCGGATCGGCAAGGGGAAGTCGCCATGCACTACCTTTCCTATCCCTTACGATGGCGGAGGCACTATCATAGAAAACTTGTTCGCGCTCGGCGCAAATTTTCTCAATGGCGACAGTCTTATCCATTCCGGACGCAGGAGTGATTTCTAAAGTGTCGGGATTTACTTCGCGATAACGTGATTTGCCCTCCTTGTCATAGAAAACTGCTAGCAAGGATTTGGAAGGTGCCGCGGCTGGACGGAGCAGGGCTCCGTTACCAAAATCTCCAATTCGTGCCATGCCGGAGAATTGTTCAGAAGCAGATCTTTTGAATGGGGACGTTGATTGTAAGGAAGCATGAACAGCTTCGGTAGTTGTATTGGATTTCAGGCGTATCCACTGCACATTGTTGGTTTCGAGGGGATAGGTTTTCCAGGCTTTTTCTCCGGAAACAATATCCCTGAGCTTTTTCCAGACAATGCCTTTGCCCGGTTCCGCGTTGCCTGCCTCAAGTGTGAAATTTGCAGCACGATTGGCCGATAGAAACAGCGTTATTGTTGTGAACCCTTTTACGAGAAACGGATCACTGATATCTCCAGTTTGCACAGCATCATTTTGCCAAAACGACCCGAAGCCTTGGTTGGGGCCAAACTCCTGAAGCTGTTCCCAAGTACCGAACCAGGGCGCGGATTGGTCTCGACCCGTCCGGGGATTTTCAAATGTCGTGGTGCTATGCTTGCCGACGACAAGACGCCCGTTCCAATCGCAAAAGTCTGCCGTGTACATCAAGTGCGTGGAAATGGGCTCGGGAGCCTGCGGGTTTTTCGTAGAAAACTCGGGAGAAAACGAAAAAAAGATACCATGGGAATCCATGAGCATCCGGCCTTGACCTACTTCGCGAATGCGCGGCCACTCGGTATACCAACCGCCGGGGTGATCGTAGGTAGACGCTCCCTTGGGTAGCCGGAATGTGCTCCATTCTCCTTCGTCAAGCAGTTTGAAAATCACGGAGCGCTTATCCCAGCCGAAACTCCAGACAGGGTCGTAAGCCTTGGCGTTCCCATTGATTCCTCCGGGGCCAGTAACCTCGGTATATTGTGCCCGGCTAATGATATTCCATTTCGCTCCATCCCATTCGCCGAGAACACCCAGGTTTTCCGGATTCTTCGGCCAGTCTTCCACTTGAAAGAATTTCTCCGCCCCCCGGTGGACGCCAATGTTTCCATTGTTTGAGACAACAAGCCGGCCCTGCCCTGTGTAAGCCCCTTTGCCATGATGGCCAGGCAGTGGTTTCTCAAAGAGCAACTTGGCTTCAAGCGTATGCACGTTTACCTCATACACGGCTCCTTCCATATTCACCATGTAAACCTTATTAGCCGGGTCGGTGAGATGCCGGGCTGTTGCGGTTAGGCGTCCATACAAACCGGTTTTTCGGTCACGGGAGATCACGCGCACGTTGCCCTCCTTGTCGATGGCATAGCATCCGATAAAAAGTTGCTGCGATTCGCGGTGAATCAAACGATTGGCATGGGTGCCTCCCACGGAACCGGCAAACTCAGTCCGTTCCAATGTCACTGGATCAATGCTGTAGAGTTTGTCGTCGGAGATGCCTTCGGCATGAGCAGGGTAGGTAACCAGCCAGAGTTTCCCAGCCCAGGGAACAAGCGCACCGGGGCCGCATTCCCGGTCGCTATTGTAATGGGTGAGGCTTGGATAAACTCCGCTGACTTGGAGCGGCTCTGCATGCAATGTGAAAGACGTAAACGATATTGCGGCAAGCAGTGCGAGGGGGATTTTTTTCATGAAAGCGGAGCGATTTTGTGTTGAGCTTAATCCTGCGGACAAGTGTGGGAAAGCGGGATGAAGGAAAAACGGCTCATTCGCCAAAAGGGTTTGAGTACAGTGACAATCCGGCACTGTGAAAGTTCCCGGAGGATGTCTTCCAATGCTAAACGAGTACCCACTCGATTTTCTCCTATGGGCTGTGTTATGCTCACGCTTTTCCCAATATCCAGTGGGGCTATATTGAAGGCAGGTTAGGCAAAAAGCTGGATTCGCGTATCTTCGTTTATTGCATACCCGAGAATTTGCTATAGTCAGCGGAATGTAGCTATATGAAAAAAAAGTGGATAAAACGTATGCTTATCGGCGGACTTACTTTGATCGGCGTTATGGCGCTGGGTATATTCATTTACATGCAACAGCCCAAGTTTGGTCGGCATCCCCGGGGCGCGCGTCTTGAGCGAATTCAAAAGTCGCCGTATTATAAGGACGGACAGTTTCAAAACCAGATACCCACGACGGTTAATACCGAGGGCGTCAGTTCGTTTGAGATGCTCTGGAATTTCTTTTTTGGTGACAAAAGTCGCAGGACTCCACCCGGTCCCATTCCCTCGGTGAAGCGAAAATTGCATGAATTGGATGCAAGTCGGGATGTATTGGTGTGGTTTGGGCATTCCTCTTATTTTATCCAGACGGGAGGGAAGCGCATTTTGGTGGATCCTGTGTTTAGCCGTGCAGCCTCGCCGGTTTCATTTACCACCAAGGCTTTTGCGGGGTCGAATGTCTATGCAGCGGATGATCTGCCTGACATTGATTATTTGATCATCACCCACGACCACTGGGATCATCTCGATTACGAAACGGTTTTGAAACTCAAACCAAAGGTTGGAAAAGTTATTTGTTCGCTTGGAGTGGGCGAGCATCTCGAATATTGGGGTTTTAATCCGGAGCAGATACTGGAAATGCAATGGAACGAGGATTTGTCACCGGAAGCAGGGATAGAGGTGCATTGCCTGACGGCGCGGCATTTTTCCGGTCGCGGGCTTGTTCGCAATCGTTCCCTGTGGGCTTCATTTCTGATGGAAACCCCCACACTGCGTTTTTATGTCGGGGGAGATAGCGGTTATGGACCTCACTTTGCCGAAATCGGCAAACGTTTTGGCAAGATCGACCTGGCGATATTGGAAGACGGGCAATACGACCTGCACTGGAAGAATATTCACCTGATGCCCGAGGAAGGATTAAAGGCTGCCGCTGACTTGAACACCAGGCGTTTGCTGCCGGTGCATAACTCGAAATTCTGCATTTCCAATCATGACTGGAATGATCCGATGCGGCGTATCGTAAAAGGGGAGAGAAGTCCTGATTTAATTTTGCTTACTCCGATCATTGGCGAAATCGTGGATATTCGCGACGATGCTCATGTATTTCCCCAGTGGTGGGAAAGTGTGACCGGTAAGGAGACAGGGAAATAGTCGTCTCAGGCTTGGTGCTTTTTCTGCCGGTCTTTCTTCTTGTGGTAAACCGTGCTTTGGCCAGCTTGGCGATCATGACACCCCAATTGTTGAAGGACCCAAATGTATTCCCGGACGAGGTGGTTTTAAAGAAATCGTTGAATCGGGCGTACCCTGCGTATGAGGAATTAGTTTCGGCTACACGCAGCGCAGGGTTGGAGATGACGTGGAGATTCTATAACGACGGAAAAGCGTGGTTGTGCAAAGTGTCGTATAAAAAGAAAACCATGTTCTGGCTTTCGGTGTGGGATGGCCTTTTCAAGACGTCGTTCTATTTTACCGAAAAGACCCGCAGTGGGGTGATGTCTCTCGCTATTGATAAGAATGTGCTGGCTGCGTTCTCGGATGTAAAGTCAACTGGGAAGCTTGTGCCATTGCGCATGGCTATTGGCAAAAAATCCCAAGTGCGCGATGTCATGTTGCTCGCGGGGTATAAGAAATCATTAAAATGAGATGATGCTGGCAGGGCGCAGGTGGATGTCGTTATACGCCCTGATTTGTCGGGCAGATAATTACCTTTGCCTTCTCCTTTTCATGCCTGGCTTACAATGCCGACTTCGACGGTGACCAGATGGCTATGCGGATAACGAGGGGTTCAAATCTTCTTTCCGATATAGAACACGTAGCCGTAGTAGGCCTTGTATTTCTTGTATAGTTCCGCCTCGTGGCGCTGGAAGGCGATGAATTTTTCCGCGGCTTTGTTGCCGGTGTACTTTTCCAGGAAGGCTTCCTGCACAGGAATCTGTGGGTTGTGATAGTGCTCTATCCAGCAATTTTCCGGCAGGACAAAGGATGCGACGGGAACATAGCCTGCGTTTTCCATCTGAGCTATTTTGTTCGAGGCGATATCTATCTCGGGATAGGCATCCATCCAGAATTGATTGATTTCGGCGGGCCGCTCCTTGGTGAACCAAGTTGCTTCCGAAGCGGCGATATAACCTCCGGTTTTCAGGTATTTCCGCCACTCCTTCAGTCCCTTTTCAAAGCCGATGTTATAAATGGCTCCCTCTGACCAGATCAGGTCGAGTTCCTCGTTCTGAAAAGGGAGAGGATCCACCATTGAGCCGACAATGCCTTTGATCCTGCCTTGGAGATTATGCCTGGCGACGTTGGCGTTGAGCGCGTTGACGAAGTCAGGGAAGAGGTCCATGGCCGTGATGTTCCCCGGAGCGTTTTGGGCCAGCACGATGGTCTGCCCCCCGGTTCCACAGCCGATATCCGCTATGCGGGATTTTTCATTCAGGTTGTCGATAAACCCCAATGCCTTGATCGTCACTTCTGGGCTGCCAGGCCCCTGCCTTTTCACACTGGAGAAATATTCGCAGATCATGCTGAAATCGAATTCGTGAATGGATTTATCGAATTCGTGACCGGACTTGTTTTCACTGCTCATGGCGCAGTGAAATGATCGGAAAAGGGGATATGGCAATATCTGTTTCCGCAGACTTCCTTACCCTGGTTTTACTCCGGCTCCGCAATCTTCACCGTCAACACTTCGCCCTTCATGCGAATGCCGGTGAGTTTCGACATTACCTTTGCGAAAACCTCGTCCCGCACATCGACAAGCGAATGCCGTTGGTGGATGTCTATCGCGCCGACGGAACTGGCCGGAACCTTGGCCAGGCCGGAGATTTTTCCGACGATGTCCGCCGGCGTAACGAGGCTTTTTCGGCCGATGTTGAAATATAACGTCGCGAATCCCGGTTCCAGGCCGGTGCGCCCGGGGCGGTCGAATTTCTCCTTCAAGTGGCGCGATTTTTTCTCGTCGAAGTTTTTTTCCGAAGAACTTTTTTTGTTACCGGCGATGCCGGAGTCGGTTTTTCCCGGCAAGGATTTTTTCGAAAGTTTCTGTTTCTTTGAGAAATTATTTTCACTGTCGATTTCCGGCGCCAGTGCTGCCGATTTGGCGTCCTCCGGTCCCGCATCGGAGCTTCCGCCGATGATGTGGATTAACGCTGCGATAATATCGGTGCTTTCATATCCCTGTTCCAACAAGCGCTCGATAATGCGCTCATTTTTTGCGAATTTTCCGGCGTCAAGCGTTTGGCGGAGCTTTTCGAAAAATTGATTTTCACGAGCCTCTTCAACCAGATCAAGGGAAGGAACCTTTTCACGCCGGATGTTTATCTTCCCGTAGCGGATCATCGCTTGCAGTTTGTAAAGTTCGCGCCCGGAGACGAACGTGAATGCCTTGCCCGAGCGGCCTGCTCGCCCGGTGCGTCCGATGCGGTGCGTGTAATCTTCGGCATCGTTCGGCAGGTCGTAGTTAAAGACGACCTCCAAGTCGTCCACGTCCAACCCGCGTGCGGCGACATCCGTTGCAATTAAAAATTCAAACCCGCGCCGGCGGAATTTTTCCATCACGCGGGTGCGCTGCACTTGCGAAATATCGCCATGAAGACGCTCCACGAGGTAGCCGCGCGCCGTCATGTGCTCCTCCAGTTCGTCGACCATGATCTTGGTGCTGCAAAAAACAATTCCATAGCGGAAATCGTTCATGTCGATCACACGCGTCAAAATCTCCACCTTCGACCGACGATCCACTTCGTAGAAAACCTGATCCACTTGAGGCACGTTTTGCGCCGTCGCTTCGATTTTGATGCGCTTCGGATTTTTTGCGAAACGCCGAATCAAATCCTCGATTTGGCGCGGCATCGTTGCCGAAAAAAACAGTGTTTGGTGTTCGCCGGCGGTTTGCGAAAGCACCTGTTCGATATCCTCGCGAAAGCCCATGTCGAGCATCCGGTCAGCCTCGTCAAGCACCAGCATTTTCAGCGAGTCAAGGCGGAGCGAGCCGCGTTCCAGGTGGTCGAGGACGCGCCCCGGCGTGCCAATGATAATTTGCACGCCGGATTCGAGCGCACTGAATTGGCGTCCGTAAGATTGCCCGCCGAAAATCGGAAATGCGTGCACGCCTTTTTTGAAGGAAGAAATTTTCGCCATTTCTTCCGAGACTTGAACGGCGAGTTCGCGTGTGGGGCAAAGCACGAGCACTTGCACGGCGCGCAACTTGGGGTCGACTTTTTCAACTGCCGGAATCGCGAACGCTGCAGTTTTTCCGGAGCCGGTGGAGGATAATCCGACTATGTCGTCGCCGGCAAGAATCGGGGGAATGGCCACCGTTTGAATCGGCGACGCCTCCTCGAAGCCCATCTTGTCGACAGCCTTTAAGATTTCCTCTGAAAGTCCGAGTTCGGAAAAACGCAGATTGCTCATGTTGGCACCGTGCAGATGTTTTGCGGCAATGCGAGCGGCAAGTGATGCGCAAAATTGAGCATTGGGAGTCAGCGCAAGGACATTGTAATGCCAATCGCCTACGAAAAAGCCCTTCCGGGTTAGGGAAGGGCCTTTGAATTGGGTGCAGGGATTGGATTTGAACCAATGACCTTCAGGTTATGAGCCTGACGAGCTACCTAGCT
>JAITVQ010000157.1 GCA_031285745.1 Puniceicoccales bacterium
GTGTTCTTCCGTCTGGTTGCGCAATGGATGCCCGCCGAAGGCATATTCGGACAAGTTGTCGATGCCGTCATGGTCCGGGTCTGTGTTGGGCAGGGAATCTTCTGCAGACTCCCAGACGTAGGCAGCCTGCCATTCGGCGTAACTGCCCGGCGCGGCCCCACCGACGGTAATATTCACCGTATTGGTTCCGGCGGCTGCACCGTCGTCGGTAATCAAGCGAAAGGTGTAAACACCGGCTTGGGAGAACGTGACGACAGGGGACAATGAGGTGGCACTGGTGATGGCGGTTGGGACTGGTCCGGCAATCTGGCTCCATGCATGGGTGAGTGTTGCTGGCGGTCCGTCATCGGTTGCCACTCCAGTGAGTGTTACTTGGCTTCCGGAGATCGCTTGATCGGCTCCTGCCGAGACGAGTGGCGCGGTATTGCCGGAGAAGTCGATGCTGACATTATCAAAGGTGGCGGTGGGGACTATGCCGTTCAGGCTTCTTCCCGAGACAATCAATCCCACTGTGGTCATCTCCGGCATGGCGACGGTTTGACTTCCAATGGAAATCCAATCAATGCCGTTCGATGATGTGTAGGAGGTAAAAACATTGCCTTCGCGAGTGACACGCAGCCAGACTGGGAGTGCTGCTTGAGGAATATCTCCGTCCCGGGCCAGGACATCATTGTCACTCAGCCGGTATTGCATGCGGCAAAGACCATCTGCCTGGTAGACTGTACCGGCACTTGCCGCGAGCGGATCCAAGGTATTACGAATCACGACACCAGTTCTGTAGGATTTCAGGTAAGCTGTGTATTGAGTGTTATAAGTAAAATCTGCCAGTCTGGCAGTAATGCTGCCATTACCTCGCAGGAATTGCCAGGCATAATGATTGGCGTCTTTGACTTTCGAAGTGGTTTGATCCACTGCCGTCACATTGTCGTCCCCGCCACCGTGCAGGACATAGGTGCCGTTGGTGGCAGAGGTTTCTCCGAGGCAATCAACGGTTCCGATATCTGTTGAATTGTGGAGGAAAGAGGGGCGTCCGACATGGATATAAACTTGATCCTGGCCTGAGTCGACCGTGTCATTGGCGACGCAACGTAGTAGATAAGTCCCAGGGGTGGAAAATGACGCTTCGGTTTCAAGTGAGTTGAAAGCACTGAATGTGACGGTGCCGGGGCCGCTGATCATGTTCCATTGCACATTGGCAGGGGCAGGTTGGGCGTCATCCGTAAGCACCGCTTTACACCAGAGTTTTCCAGTGGGGCTTACAAAGGTGTTTGTCGCAGGCCTGATAATGGTGATTACCGGGGTCGATGGTGTTCCGGGCAGAAAAGTTAGGTCATCCAGATTGGGAAGCAGGGCGCTGCCGGGGATGATCTGCCGGACAATTCCCGGGCCGACCCAGGCAACCGAGATATGCTCCCTATTTGTATTTCCGTAGTGTTCGGCTTCGATATAATAGGGATGTCCACCTTGGAGGAGAATGGTGGTCGATTTTTGGGATGCGAAGGTGTCATAGATCCTTGCATTTGTATATGTGGGAACACTTGCAATATTGGTTTTTCCGGCGGGATCGGCACTGCTTGAGAGATACAGGGTGCTTTTATCGTCGGAGGATATCCAGAAGGTATAGTGGCCGGTTTGCGGTGGAATGAGATAACCGGAAAAACGCCGGGTGAGGATTGATCCAATGATTGTTTCCAGTTCGAAGCTAGAGACTCGTTCTATATAACTTGGAGTGCCGCCGATTGCAGTGCTGTTGTTCCAGCGCTCTACTTTCAATCCGGTTTGGGTGCCGGAGATGATGAAGACCGGCGCAGAACTGGTATGCCCGTCACTGTCTAAGACCTGAATTGTCAGTTCAATTACGCTATTGATCGGGAGTTTTTCGGGATGTTTGACGGTGATGGCTCCGGTGGTGGGATTGATGGCAAAAAGGTCACCGGAATTTCCCCCGATGATGGCTAAGTTGGTGGGAGTGATTCCATTCTCCATTGAAACGGAAACCGTGCCGATGGGAGTGTTGGCTGCCTGGACAGGATTGGTTGTGAACGTTGTGCTCTGGACTTGGGAGGGCTTGGGCACATTGACTACATTAACGGTAAACGTGCGGCTGATGGATTGTCGGGGCACTCCATTGTCCTGGGCCATGACAGTCAGTATATAGGAGGAGCAGACTTCATCATTGAGGGCGTTTACACTGAGTTCACCGGTCTTGGAGTCGATATCGAAAGCCCTGTCTTCATTGCCGGCGGTAATACTGTAGTCGATAATGGTTCCCGGTTCATCGGCATCAATGGCGGAGAATTGATATATCACGGTGCCACTGGCGATGTCCTCATTGATATTAAGTATGCCGGGATCGCTGATGGAATCAATCGGTGTGTTGCCATTCCACGCAGGATAGCCTTTGGCAGCGACCATGCTTTTCACAGAGGCGGAAATCTCGGCGCCTTTGCCAGTAACTCCCAATCCATAACTCTGGAAATAAGCGTCGAGATTCCGTCCAGCGGCATCACACATGAGCAGATAAAAACGATCGCGTTTCATGTTGGTGCCACCGGCGGTCGTGATGGTGTGCAGTTCAGGGTCGGTCGCACTGGTTTGATTTTGCAGATAATTCATCAAGCGCGTGAAAAATCTTTTGTACACATCCCAGCCGAATGATTCGGAAAGATTGAAATAGAAATCGTAAGCAGTAGCGTCACCTTGGGCTTTAGACCAAGTACGGCTTGCGTCAGGAAGAGCCATGAACGCTGTGCGCGCAGTGAGACGTTTTCCCCCATCGTATGTGGAATGGGTGGAACCTGTCCATGGAGTGCGTCCGTGAACAAGGGCGAAAAGCAGTCCACAGTTGAGGTTCACGTCCACCTCGACACTGTTGGTAATGACAAAGGCTTGGTCGAAGTTGTATTGATAAGTGTGCCCAAGCTCGTGATAGGTTCCCCAATTGCCGTTTTTCAGGGTACTATTCAATTCCGTCTCGGAGGAGTATCCCCAGCCGAGCTCAATGGGGTAGTCGGCGTAGGCGGCTCCGGCGTAAACCTGCAAATTGGCGGACATTGCCTCCCCGCGTCTGCGCCATTGGGTATAACCGAAAATTTCATCACTCGTGTCCATCACGGTTTTCCAGTGTGTCGCAACTTCGGTGGGGTTGTTCAGGGCGACCAGTTGGTTGCGCGGGAGGTAGATCACGAGCTTATCTGTCTGAATGTAGCCAAAGGCACCGGGATTATTCTTAACAGTGTTGTTCCATTCGGTATCAGTGGTTTCGCCTAGGATGAATGCCGGTGCAGCCAATGCGCCGCTGACAGTGACATCAAATGTCCCTAGATTGGAACCTGCTGGCACAAGAATTGTGACAAGGCCGCCAAACACATGACCGGTTTGCGTGGTTGCCTCGGTCAGATTAACACGACGCCAGATTTTGGGGAAATTTTTCCAAGTGGCTAGACTGAAGGAATTATCTTCGCTTCCGCCAATGTGGACCATCATGCCTGCGCTGGTTTTATCGGCGGGAATTGTGATGGTAATGGTTGTGCCGGGGGCAGCATAAAGGCCGGTTTCAAAACGCACCGGCTTGGCGTGGCGATTTATATAAAGATTGGATGAGGTAGTGCCGTTGATGGAGACAGTCCTTGTTACTGGCGAGCCCTCGGTAGGCAAACCGGGATATCCCGATGTAGAGGGATGGATAAAGAGATCTTCTGGTGCCAGGGTATCAAACTTGCTCGATTGATAACGTGCCAGCATGGCCTCGACAGGCTTATTTGCCGGACTGAGTGTCGCGGTAGGCTTAATATTTATCCAACCATAATGGGAGGTATCTCCCAAGGTATCCAGATTGGCATTCAACTCAGTGATACCCGTATTGACCGAGATCACTTGGCGAATGGCATTCGCGGCAATTAGTTTATTGGCGGATGTCATCGTTAATATCTGCTCTTTGTCCTTAATGAGGTCTTTGACGCCGTTCAAAGCACTATAGTAGGGCGAATACGACGTGGCGGAAACGGTAAATGCCGAGTCGGATGGGATGCTGCCAGCAAATGTCATTCCGAATGGCAGGAGTAGCGCATTGCTATTGGCAAGTCGTGTAGCACTCAATGCCCATGGTGTGGAAGTAATGATCAATCCTCCTCCGTCTGCAGCATAGTCCTTTATCGCCTGCATGACGCTTTCCGGGTAATCAGAATGCATGTTGAGGATGAGCACATTTCCCGCAGCCAGATTGGCTGCAGTCAGGTTGCTTGCCGAAAACGATGTGACTGAGGCGACCCTGCCGCTGAAATAACTGCTTACATTGATATCGGGCCCGGTGATAATTTTGACATCGGCCAGGGTGGTTTTTTTCGACACCCATTTCACTGCGTTTTCCAGTAAAATGCCATAGTTGCCGGAGGTCGAAGTCCAGCCGGTATGCGCAAAGGCTACGGATCGTGCGGCTGCCAGATCGTAACTGTCATTATAGCGTCCGGCGGCGCCGACTGCGTATTGGTATGTGCCTGAACCCAAAATAACAGGAAATGTAGCTTTTCCGTGCATAGCTATACTGCCGGGAGTGCCTTGCGTATTCAGGCTTTGGTTAGCCAGTCCTGCGGTTACTTCTCCATAGTCATCTGAGATATCGGCCCGAGCACAGGCCGAGGTTATCAGTACCAGTAGAAGTCCGGCCACATAATAACGAAGAACGTTAAATGACTGGAAAAATCGGTTGATTTGGTTGGGGGATTTTATGGGGATAAGCACCCGTAGATCCTATTGATTTGACCTTAATGAATGTCAAATTTCTTGCATTCAATATATCTTACCAGAAGTAGTTTTAATAATAATATGTAAATATGGTAGTAAGTGAGTGAGTTTTTCCGAAGGAGCAAAAGATATCAAAGGTGGGTTTTGGAGAATAGAGATGCTCTGTGTGTTATCTCACTGTTTATCAACCAATCAATTTACTGTGTTATCGTGAATTGCCATACAAAAAGGCCGACGCAAATGCGTCGGCCTTTTTGAGGATTTTTCTGAACGTACTGCTTAGGCTGTAACGATGCCGAGTGGCTTGATCGTCTTCCAGTCACCGCGGGTGAAGTCCGGAATGGCGACGGGCATACTGCCATCCTTGACCGACTTGGCCGACAGTTCGATAATGCAGCTCCAGAGAGCGGCGTCATAAACCGTGGTGTCAGGAGTGATACCCTGGCGGATACAGTCGAGGAGGCGGTAGCTCATGACGTAGTCCATGCCACCGTGTCCGCTGGTCTTGGCGCGTTCCTGCAATTGCTTGTACAGCGGATGGTCATACTTCTGACGCATGGTTTCAAGGTCATCGTCCTTGAGCCAGCCGTGGCTGCTTTTGGCATTCAGACCATATTTCTTCGGGTCATCCAGCGCGAGGCGGGCCGGATAGTCGAAGAAGGTACCGCCGGTGCCACTGAGGGCGTTGATGCGGCTGTAAGGACGGGGGCTGATCACGTCGTGCTGGATCATGATGCTCCGGCCCAACTCGGTCTTGATGAGCGAGGTGTTCATGTCGCCGCAGATGTACTTTTCACCGGCATGGCGTCCGTCGTTCGGATTCTTGTCCTTGAGCCACTTGGAGAGACCGGCTTCCGGCGAGCTCATGGAGACGAGATACTTCATCTGGTCGCCGCGGCCAATGTCCATGTATTGGCAAACGGGGCCGAGACCGTGGGTGGGGTACAGGTTTCCATCAAGAACCTTGTGGTATTCGCGACGCCAGTCACCTTCGGTGCCCAGATAAAAGAGCATGCTGCGGAGGTCGTGGATATAGGCGCACTCGGCATGGGTGAGTTCGCCAAAGACGCCTTCACGAGCCATGTTGAGAACGAAAAGTTCATTGCGGCCATAGCAGCAGTTTTCGAGAATGGAGCAGTGGCGCTGGGTCTTTTCCGAGGTGTCCACGATCTTCCAACACTCGTCGATGGTGACGACCGCGGCGACTTCCACGAAGGCGTGCTTGCCGGCTTCCATGGACTTGACGCACATTTCGCAGTGCCAATTCCAAGGAGAGGCAACATAAACGACGTCGATGTTATCCTGCTGGACGAGCTTTTCCCAGGCACGATCGCCGTCGGAGTAAGTCATGGGCTTTTGGCCCTTGGCTTCGGCCTTCTTCAGTGCATTGGCTACGCGGTCTTCGCGAATGTCGCAGATGGCGGTGACTTCAACAAAGGGGATGTTTAACAGGTCGTTGATCAGGGAACCGCCGCGCTGGCCGAGTCCGATAAGTCCGACGCGAACTTTTTCAATCGGGGTGGTGGTCAGGGAGTGGACAGGTTTTTGACCCTTGGGACGGCGGCGGGTGAGGCTGAGGTCCTTGGTCTGGCTCTGGACGGCATTGAAAACGGGGTCCGAGTTGGAGGCGCAGGCTGAAGTCATTCCGGCAAAGCCGATGCCCAGTCCTGCGAGGGCTGCTGTTTTGAGGAAATCTCGACGCGAGTTGTTGTGTTGATTACTCATAAGTTGATGTTGTTGGTGAAAGTTCTTGGATGACAACTGTTGTAACAGGTAAGTCAGTCGGTGTGCAAAAGAAAGGTTTTTTTTTAAGGACATGGGTCAATACAATAGACCAGTGGCATGTCTGATACCACTGGCATTAAACAGTTGATACAGTGATTGCGTGCAAATGTTTCCACCCAGAGGGAGTTTTTTTAATAAAGTCCTGCAACATGTCCTTGGGCCAACTTGATAAGGAAAACGGCGATATTCTTGGCGGCGTGGGCGGCAAAACAGGGCAGCAGAGAACGGTGAACGTTTTTGGGGTGGAAGCGCAGCCCGTAAAAGAACAGGCTGGCTAGGAATACAAAACCAAAGCTGAACCAACCCTTGAGGGTAAAGTTGGCCGAGAGGCCCTGCCAGAATTGCCACCAGGGAGCACCCTCCGGCATGGAGAATTGCCAGAGAAAGTCGTGGGCGAGGGCAAAGACCAGTGAAGCGCCGAGTATGCTGGCAATAAGCGCCGTGCGACCTCTATTTGTAATGACGATGTAGCCGCGAAAGATAATTTCCTCAAGAAGGGCGGCGGCCAGCATGGCGCCAAGGAATAGTACGGAGATGTTTTTTTGCTCTCCACTGATCCCCAGCGCGAGTTCTCCGATTGTCTCCAACGCGGTGAGCAATACGGCTCCGATGATGCCGATAAGGATGAGTTTTATTGAGGAGGGGGTTGCCCCTGGAAGCGCCTTGGGATTGGGCGTCCCCTTGCGGGCGTCGGAAAAATCCTGCCACCACATCCGTCCGATAAAAACGGCGGCGATAACGGCGATGAGAATTCCAAGGGGAGATTCTGTCATGACCCGAAATTGAACCATCCTCGGGTCTAGCTCAACATAGTAATTTACCTTCGGGGAGGGGAATTCTTAACCGCGGATAACAGGATGAAAATAAGGATAAACGGATACGATAAATCTGTCGGTAGCGGTATCAGTCAGGAGATAACGCTCCTCCATTTATTCTTATTCTTTCATCTTTCCCATATCCGGGGCATCCGTGGTTGTCTGCCCTTCTTTCAACTCTCTTACTTGATACCGGGAATCGCCAAGGGAAACACGTTGTTGGTTTTATTTCCGTTTTCCAAAATCTCGACCGCCTTTTTGATTAGATCGGCCCGCTTGGAGGCCAGGTTTTCTTTCTCCCCGATGTCCTTGACGACATTGTAGACTTCCCAGCTATCAGGATTCTTTTTGTTCAGGTTTCTCCGCAGGACCTTGAAGTCCCCAATGCGTACTGCCACCTGTCCGCCGTATTCGGGAAATACCCAGACCATCGGGTTACGTTCTGGCTTTTGTCCCTTGTTGAGCATAACTGGAAGAATGTTGATGCCGTCGCCTTTGATCGGATTCTCAATGCCGGCAGCGGCGCAAAGCGTCGGCGCGTAGTCGGGGAAATAAGTCGGAAAATTGGTGGTCAGGTTGGCGGGAATATTCTCCGGCCAACGCATAACGCAAGGGATGCGAATACCGCCTTCGTAAACAGCCCCTTTGAATCCACGCAGGCCGGCGGTGGAATTGAAAAATTCGGCATCCACGCCGCCGACGTTCCATCGATTATCTACACCTCGGTGGGTGGTGCCGTTGTCGCTGGTGAAGATGATAAGCGTGTCGTCAGTGAGACCCAATTTATCCAATTTTGTCATGATCTTGCCTACATGGTCATCAATACCCGTGATCATGGCGGCATAGGCAGCCCGAGGACGAGTTTGCGGCGTATAACCGTTTTCACCCCGGTAGCTGGTTTTGTCCCAACTTTCGGGATATTGGTCGAGGAATTGCTTTTCGGGCATCAGGCTGACAGGCGGTTCGATAAGGGCGAAATAGAGGAAGAACGGTTTTTTTGCCTTTGCCTGGGTGTCGATAAATTTCAGGGCATCCTCGACAATCAACGGAGATGAATGCTGTTCACCGGTCCACTTGGCCATGTCCACCGGTTGGTCTGCCGGAACCTTGCCATGACCGGGAATTGGTTTCTTGTTGATGATGACTTTCTGGTCATCGTTCCAGAGGTGGGGCGGATAGTAAGAGTGGGCTACCCGCTGGCAGTTATAGCCGTAAAAATGATCAAAACCGCGTTTCAACGGATCTCCTTCGGAGCCGACTGGACCCAATCCCCATTTGCCGACCGCAGCCGTGGCGTAACCTGCCTTTTGAAAGAGCTGGGGAAATAATGTGTATTCGGGAGGGATTGGATATTGTCCCTCAGGTTTTGCTTCTTTGTTCCCGCGAATGGGTGAATGCCCAAGGTGCAGTCCTGTCATCAATGAGGCCCGAGCGGGAGCGCAGACCGGTGCTCCCGAATAGCTATCCGTGAAGCGGATGCCTTCGCGAGCCAGCTTGTCGATATTGGGCGTCTTGATTTTCTGCTGCCCATAGCAGCCTAGTTCTCCCCAGCCGAGGTCATCGACAAGGATGAAAACGACATTGGGATGTTTGGGTGTATCGGCGGCTTTGGCGGAAAAACAGCCACCGGTTACAAACGAGGCAAGGGCAAGTAGGGTCAGGGAGCGCATGTCGGGAGAATATCCTTTCCAACAAAATAATGCGCCTGAGGTTCCGGGTATTAGGAAAAATCTTTTGTAATCCTGGATTAGAGCATCTTCAAACAGTATGATGGACTAATTTTGAGGAATCAAAGAATCAGCGATGTCATGTAGCGCAGGCTGCCAGCCTGCATAATAATAAAAGTTGGTTTGCCGCAAAAGATCACAAAAAACGCAAAAAAATTCTATCAATGGTCTTCGTCATCATGACCTCGATTAACGACAAAGATAGCATCGAAATTGGTTTATAGATGTTCCTCTTTGTGTTTCTCTGCGTTCTTTTGCGGCTACCTCTGCAAAGCTTTTAACAAGCAGGCTGGCAGCCTGCCCTACATAACATTGCTGGCGCTCTCACCTTGGCTTGTACCAAAGAGACGGGTGGTTTCCTTCACCCAAGTGAGGTATGCATCGGAAACATGCTCTGCCGCGACAACAACCCATTGCGGGGTGTCGTAGGGATGGTGGTCATGAATCCATTTTCCGACATCACCGAGGTTGTCGGCAGGAAACTTGATTGTCAGCCGATATTCCGTGTCAGCACAGAGTTTTCCGTCCCAATGATAGTGGGAGGTAATCGGCCCGTCGATTTGCGCACAGGCAGCTAGTCTCTTTTCCACTATGCCACCGGCCAACCGTGCGGCATCCTCCCTGGAGGATACCGTTGTCCATCCGATTAGCAGTCGCGGAGATTTATCAGGCATGGGCTCCGTAGCCATTACCCTTTACGTTGACGTAAAGCTCTGTCATCCGCTTGGTGACGTAATCTTGGGCGTCCTTTACGGAGTCCGTGATGTGGAAAAGTTCAAGATCCTCGTCATCGATCATGCCCCATTTGCGGAAGGCTTCGAAGTTGAGTAACTCATTCCAGAACTTGGAACCAAAGAGAACGATCGGAATGGTTTTCTGCGTTTTCTTGGTCTGGATGAGCGTGAGCAATTCAAAAAGCTCGTCCATTGTGCCAAATCCACCGGGGAAAATGATCATCGCCTTGGCGAGGTAGAAGAACCAGTATTTGCGAATAAAGAAGTAGTGAAATTCAAATTCCAGATCCTCGGAAATATAATGATTGTTGGTTTGCTCATAGGGAAGGCTGATACCCAGTCCGAGTGTCATGCCACCTGCCTCGGATGCCCCTCGATTGGCGGCTTCCATGATGCCGGGTCCTCCGCCGGAGCAGACGTAAAAGCGACGATCCTTCCGGTGTAGATCCTTGGACCATTTGGTAATGCCGGAAGCCAGTTGCCGGGCGGCTTCGTAATAGGCAGAAGCTTCCACCGCACTCTCGGCCTTCTGGATGAGTTTCTTCGCTTCCTTGGTCGGCAGTTTCTTGGCGTCTTCCTTTGCCTTGGCCAGATTTGCCTTGGCCTTGTCTGCAGGGAGGGTGCGGGCAGAGCCAAAGAACACAATGGTGTTGCGAATGCCATGCTTTTGCAGGCGATGCTGCGGTTCGACGAACTCGCACATTACGCGAATATGGCGGGCATAATGGCTGTGGAGAAATTCCATGTTCTCGTAAGCCTTGGGCGGATTCTGGTGCGGAGTGGTCGGAACAGGTCTTGCTTTGGGCATAAAGTAAAAGAAATGAAGTTTAACAGAAACTGGTCTAGGCGAGAGAGGATTAGGCAAACAGCCTGAGCAGCAAATATCCGACAGGCGCGGTCAGGATCAAGGAATCAAGCAGGTCAAATGCGCCGCCGATGCCGGGGATGGTCTTGCCGGAATCTTTCACTCCGGCGCGTCGTTTGAAGACGGATTCAATCAAGTCGGAAGGTACGCTCAATATTGCCAAAGGCAGGGCGATGAGTGCGGCTTTTCCCGGAGTGAACGATAATATAGTCCATTCCAGCGAGCCAGCATAACGGGTGTAAAGCCAGGCAATGCCTGCGCCTACACCGACGGAGGTGGCAACACCTCCGACGCAACCTTCCCAGGATTTGCCGGGGCTGATGCTGGGAGCGAGTTTGTGTTTTCCAAAAGTCAGTCCGAAGATAAGCGCGCCGCAGTCGGTGAATTTTACCGTGGCGATTACCCAGACCACCAACAGCAAACCGGAGATATTTTGTCCATTCGCCCAGTATTCCGCCGCAAGGTAGGCGAGTGGAGCCATGCTGCACGGGATGTAAAGCCAGCTGAGCACTGTAGGGGCGGTTTTATACAGGGCGACCAGCTTGTCCGTATTCCGCAAGAGCAGCAGGGAAATCAATCCGATGGCCATACCGGGTATGACCACCGACGGGCGAAATCCGTTCAGGGTTGCTCCGGTGCTGTTGATCGGAAGTTCGGGGTCCAGCACGCTCCAACAAACCCCGGCGATAATGATCGCACCCAAGGCAACGCTGAGTACTTGGCGCGGTTTGCCGCCACACTTTGCGAGCAGGGTACAAAACTCCCAGTGCGCGGCGCCTGTCACAAGAATCAGCAGGGCGAGCCCTCCCCAGATTTTTCCGAAATATAAAACAAGGCTGATCGTGAGCCAGAGTGTGATTGTGGAGAAAATACGTGCTTTCACAGGAAGTACGAAGGAAGATGAAAAATTCAGGTTTGTTTGATCTGCTCGCCTGTTTTTCCGAAACGTCGCTCGCGGTGAGCAAAGGCATTGACAGCCTCACCCAATTGCTCCGCCCCAAAGTCGGGCCAGAGTACCGGGCTGAAATACATTTCGGAGTAGGCGGATTGGAGCAGCAGAAAATTACTGAGCCGGTTTTCACCCGAGGTGCGGATGATCAGGTCGGGGTCGGGAATACCCTTGGTCGTGAGATATCCGGCAAAAGTGGGCCAATCGAGCGAATCGACGTCAGCCTTGCCCGATTGTACATCGGCTACGTAGGCTTGGATCGCCTTCAGCACCTCCGTGCGGGCTCCATAGTTTAGCGCGAGAATCAGCGAGTGTTCCGTGAAGTGCGCAGTCGCATTAACCGCGTTGTTAATCGGAAGCTGGGCAAATTGAGGCAACGCCTCGATGTCGCCAATAATGTGCAACCTTACCTTTCGCTCGATAAGCTTGCTGGTATATTGGTTCAAAAATATTTCCAATAAATGCATTAACGCGCTTACCTCATCAGGGGGGCGCTGCCAGTTTTCCACGGAAAATGCGTATAACGTCAGATACTTGATATCCAAATCGTTCGCGGCATCCACAATCCGGAGGACATTTTGCACACCCTGCCGGTGCCCTTCTATCCGTGGTAATCCCCGCTGACGTGCCCAGCGTCCATTCCCATCCATGATAATGGCTACATGGCGGGGGGTGGCTGGTTTGGCTGTGGAGTCGTCAGGAGTCACAATATATTACTTGGGGACAAAGTATGTAGATGACGGGACCTCTCTGGCAAGGGACAAAGGACATTAAAACTCAAAATCGGATTTCTTATGCTATTCCCTCCAGGTATAGGCATGGCACATGGCGACAGCGGCAGCGTCAGATTCGTCGAAAGGCAGGGTGGTTGGGAGGCTTAATATCTGGCGCATCATCCCTCCCACTTGTTCTTTGCTGGCTCGGCCAAAACCGACCACGGCTTGTTTGACCCGCAGAGGGGGGTATTCAAAGACAGGTTTACCGAGGACAGACGTTGCCGCGATGGCAGCGCCGCGGGCTGCCCCGAGAATCATGGCAGTCTGGAAATTTTGCACATAAATGGTCTGTTCCAGTGCGACATGTCGAATGGGCCATTCTTCAATAAAATCGGCAACGGCCTTGTAGATTTCCCCCAGGCAGTCGGGCATGGAGAGTTTGTCGGAAAGTTTCAAGGTGCGGCTGGCGCAAAGTTTGGGGTCGGAAATCCCATCCAGCATAATGACTGCCAGTCCGCTGCCTCGCAGGCTGGGGTCTATCCCCAGGATATGACCGATATAGTTGCGCCGCCCATGGGACGCCGGGGTGGCCGAATTTGCCACGGAGCCTTTGAGGATTTTTTCAGACCAGAGGGAACGGGAGTTTCTACGAGCCATGGAAAGTGGAAAAATGAATAGCCACGGAGCAGTTTTCTTCCATCTTGCCGCAGCATGCAAGTGTTTCGTCAGGGCTGGTGGCTGTTTGGATTGGGCGTTTGTTCCCTTCCGCTGGCGTTTTTGTTGTGTGGATGCCCGGATACGGCATCGAGTGGTTTGCCTGCGGCGGTGCCTGTGGAAACCATCCATATTCCGAGTTTGGACGTCGTGCTTCCGGCGCGTACGGCCAGTCTTGATCGGAAGCTGGTTCCTGAATGTTCCGGATTTGCGGCCAGCCGGAGATATCCCGGCGTTATCTGGACACTGAGCGATTCCGGAAATCCCAATGTGATTGTGGCGATCCAAGCGGATGGTTCCGTGGTAAAACCTGCTTCGTCAGGCGCCGGTTACAAAGGGATCACGGTTAGTGGGGTTCGTAATGTGGATTGGGAGGCCCTGGCGCTTGATGCCAACGGGGAATTGATCATCGGGAACATCGGGAATAACCTGAGCAACCGGAAAGATTTAAGTTTTCTGGCCTTTCCCGAACCTGATCCGCGTGTTGCCACGCAGGTGAAGCCGAGAGAGATCAAGGTGCGTTATGCCGACCAGACGGATTTTCCCGACAGGAAGAAACGGTATGATTGTGAGGCGATGTTTATCTGGAATGGGAAGGTGTATGTCCTGACAAAACGGTGGTCGGATACATGGACCGTGCTTTATCGTCTGGATATCCAGGCGGATGGTACCGGACTGTTTATGCCGGTGACTTCCTTTAATTCGCATGGATTAGTGACGGACGCAGCAATTTCCCCGGATGGCCGGTTGCTGGCGATACTAACTTATCATGGGATATGGGCTTTTGTTCTGCCAACGGCAGGCTCCAATCCCTTGAATGGCGAGGCATTGTATCGACCGTTGCAATTTCCTTTGAAGAGTTGGCAGGTGGAAGCATTGGCTTTCTCAGATAACGATCATCTGCTGATTGGCTCGGAAGAGGGCGATCTTTATACCTTGGAGGTTTCCCGGCTAGCAAAGGTT
>JAITVQ010000171.1 GCA_031285745.1 Puniceicoccales bacterium
GTCTTTCCAGTTCCCTGGCATAGCGTACGGGGAAATCGACTCCCAGCAGTTGGGAAATCTCGGCGTAGTTGATTTCCAACGCACACATGATCCGCATGATGATCTCACGGCGCCGTTGGTCTTCCTCACTCAGCAAAGCTCCTCTGGAAATCGGCAATTCTCCGGCGTCAATCCGGGATTGGTAGGCGTCCAGCGTTTTTTCGTTCTGCCGAAAACTTCCCGAGGTTTGAGAAATCGAGGACATGCCCAGCCCGAGAATGGATAATCCCGCCTTGGTCGAGTATCCCTGAAAATTCCGCTGCAACCGGTGATTGCGCTGTGCCACGGCCAGTTCGTCCGTTTGCTTGGCGAAATGATCCATCCCGATATTTACATAACCGGCCTTGGTCAGCCGTTGGATGATCATTTTTAGCAGATTCAGTTTCCGCTCCGGAGTCGGCAGTGAGCCTTCCTTTTCGAAAATCCGTTGGGCAGGCCGCATCCATGGCACATGGGCCTAGCTGAATACGGCCCACCGGTCGGGACTGAGTTGTTCCACTTGGTCCAGAGTACGGCTGAAGGTTTCCTCTGTCTGGTGGGGCAGGCCGTAGATCAGGTCGAAATTAATCGAAGTATAACCGCATTCCCGCGCCCACCGCATGGCATCTTTTGTCATCTCGTAGGTCTGGATGCGATGGATGGCTTTTTGCGCAGTCGTGTCAAAGTCCTGCACGCCCAAGGATGCCCGTGTTGCGCCAAGCCTGCGAAAGGCCTGCACATGTTCTGCTGTCAGGCGGCGCGGGTCAATTTCCACCGATACCTCGGCATCTTCTGCGAAATCAAATGCCTCGTGCAGCATGGCACTCAACCGGTCAATTTCCGCCGGGTGAAGGAATGTCGGGGTGCCTCCGCCAAAATGCAATTGTCCGAGCTGAGGACGGAGGGGAAATTGTTTTTTCCACAATGCGATTTCGCGCTCCAGATAGTCGAGATAGGTGTTTGCCTGTCCGTGACGGGTGGTGATCACCGTGTTGCAGGCGCAATACCAGCACAGTGATTCGCAAAACGGGAGGTGCACATAGACTGAAATATCGTCTCCGTTATCCAGATCGCGGCGGGCTTCCGCCAACAAGGCTTCCGGCGGCACGTTCTCGTTGAACTGTACGGCAGTCGGGTAGGAGGTATAGCGCGGCCCCGGTACGTTGTATTTACGAACCAGATCGAGCCTGATTTCCGGCAAAGTGGAGACGTTGTCGTCCGGCATGAGGGAGGTAGATATAGTCGGAAAATTTCTATTGGCAATTCAAGGACTAAACCACTGGATGAAATACTTCCGAGAGGTGGTTGATAAGGTAAGTGAATGGACTGGAATTGCCGGTTCCGGCATTTTCTTTATCCAACCACGCAGCCAGCGTTTGCCTTGAACGCTGTGCTACCTATCTTGTGAGGTTCTTTTTTTATGTCTGTCCAATTTGAACCGGAAGTCCTTTTACGTCGTTTTGTGTCTGCTGCGGATACGGCGGGGTTTCGCGTAATCGAATATGGCTCTGTGGGAGGCATCCCATTGTTGGCCGCAGAGCTTTCACCGGTATCGCCCAAAATGAGTGTCTATCTTTCCGCAGGCATCCATGGCGATGAACCAGCGGGAACGTTGGCGCTTTTTACCTTGATGAGCCAGCGATGGTTCGATGCCGACATCGCATGGCATGTCCTGCCTTTGCTAAACCCACTGGGAATGAAGGCGGGGACTCGTGAAGCGCCCGGCGGGATAGATTTGAACCGCGACTATCGCGCCCTGCGTGCACCGGAGACACGGGCGCATAAGGCATGGATTTCTCATGCCAACAGTCGATACGATGTTGCGCTCGCGCTGCACGAGGATTGGGAGTCGAAGGGTTTTTATCTCTACGAGTTGCTTAAACCGCCTTGTCCCGATTTCGGATATTCGATTCTTCAGGCCGTCGAGCCTGTCATCGACATAGATTGTTCTCCCGAGATTGACGGCTTTCCCGCCAGAAACGGGCTGCTTCGTCCGCATGCCGATGATTCGCTTGAAACCGTCGATGAATGGCCCGAGCAACTTTACCTGCGACAGAATAATACTTCTGCTTCATTGACCTTTGAGACTCCCTCGTCTTTTCCGATAGAGTCACGAGTCATGGCTCATGTTGTGGCTGTCAAAACAGCGATAAACCTCCTGCTGGCACCGCGTATCGAGAATACTTTCGAGATATAGGGCTACATTTTCCCCAATTCCCCGGACCGGACGACTGCGGCGGCAATTACCTGCGGGAATATTCCACGCAGGTCGTGCTTGGCCAATACTTGCAAGCCGGCGTAGGTGGAGCCATTGGGCGAGGTCACGGCATCGCGCAATGCATCCGGAGAGTCCCCGGTTTTTTCCAACAGCCGAGCCGAGCCGATAAATGTCTGGCGAACCAGTTGCCTGGCTGTTTCTTGGTCGAGTCCTGCTGTTACGGCAGCAGCTTCGAATGCAGAGATTATTTCAAAAAAGAAACCAGGACCGCTTCCGCTTACAGCAGAGACTGTGTTCATTAACGATTCCTTGATACGGATGACGGTGCCCAGACAGCCAAAGCATTTTTCCACCAGGGAGGCATCCGCTGGGGCCAGTGTTTCCTCTGCAGCCCAAGCTGTCACGCCGGCCTGAACTTGGGTTGGGGTATTGGGCATCACAGCCACGACTCCGCGAGCCTGTGAGAAGAATTCTGCCAATCGCGCCGTTGTGAATCCGGCGAGTACGGATAGTACCAGCTTCCCCTTGGTTAGCTCTTTCAGGCGAGGATCAAGTAGTTTGAATTGTTGTGGCTTGCAGGCCAGTACCAGTACATCGACGTTGTTGAGTAAATCATCCAATCCTGTCGCGAGTCGTATTCCAGTTGTCTCTGCCAATCGCCGGGCGCTGGTTCCAGTGCCGCCCAGGCAGGCGATGTTTTCAGGAGTGACAATGCCGCCCGCGATCAGGCCCTGCGCAATTGCCGAGGCCATTTTTCCGGCTCCAAGAAAAGCAAATCGAATCATTCCCTCAGCAAAACAGCTTTTGCCTTTATCTCAAGGACAGGGATTCAAATTCTGCCATTTGTTCGTGTTACCTCGGCAGCGAAAGATCAAACGCGCATCCGTCGGCGCTGTTGGCGATAAGTTTCAGGTCGCCTCCCAGCCGTCTGGCTAACTGCCGGGAAAATGCCAGGCCGAGCCCGACCCCCGGCTTGTTGCCGGCGGCTTCTTCTGCAGAGCGGTTGAATGCCTTGAATAGTTTTTTCAGGGCCGAGGCAGGAACACCGGGGCCGTTGTCAGAAAATTCGAAATGAACCAGTTGGTCATCGGCCCGGACGGACAGTTTTACTACTGTGCCTTTGCCCGAGGCATATTTGGCGGAGTTGTCCGTGAGGTTGAACAGGATTTGTTCCACGGCGGTGCCATCGGTATGCAGTTCTATTACGCCCACCTCCGGATCCACGGCAGTTTCGAGTTTCATGCCTTCCGCAGAAAGCCGGGAGGCCAGACGATGTTCCGCCCGGAAGACGATTTCGTCGATGGTCAGTATTTCGTCACGACGGAGAGCGCGGCCCTTTTCCAGCCTGGCAAAACCAAGGACGTTTTCCACGAGGTGGGTAAGGCGGGCGGATTCTGCGTATAAGGTCGCAATATACCCCTTGCGTGACTCGGGCGGCACCATGTCGTCGGCCAGCATTTCGGTGTAGAGCTGGAAGGTAGTGAGCGGGGTGCGCAATTCGTGCGTCACGGCGGAGACAAATGTGGCGCGTCGTTCACTGAGCGAGACAGTGCCGAATAGCAGCGAGCCAATGCCGACGATGGCCAGCGCCGCAAATACCCAGCAGGCGATGAGGATGATGCGATCCCGGGAAAGGCCGGGAACCGTGGGGGGCGGAGCGATTTTCTCGATGGGCGGAGACCCGGCAGTGAGGGTGATGGGCAGGGTAACCAGACTGTTGCGCAGAGAAGTGCTGCTCGGGCTGTCCGTCAATGCCAGTGTGTGGCGAAAACTGGCATTGGGCAGGTCTGCGGCGATACGTTCCTCCAGTCCTTCTTTCAGTTTCGGCCAGTCTACCCAAATGCCTTGGATGTATATCCCGTGGGTAGTCTCCACTGTGCGAAGCAAGAAGAGATCCCGGTATCGGTTCAACCAGATGGGATAGAAGGAGGAGACTTCACCCGAGACGAGCGGCGGCTTGCTCAAGTCCGCCGTGGAGGGTGGCGTGTTCGGATTGAGGCGCGGATGATTCCGGATTGGTTTTGGGGAGCCGAAGAAAGGATCGTTGGGATCAACATCGTAGGTGTGTCCACGAGGGGGCGTCGTGCTTTCCGTGATGCCTGCCGAGGGCGTCCCGTCGAAGGGCGACTGCGCCTGCATGTACGCGTTGCCAAAGGCGGCACGAAGACGCGCTTCGTTTTCGGCGAGGTGAATGGCTTCCTGAAAATCCTCTCCGCTGAAATCCGCCTTGAGTGCGAGGATCAGCGTCTCATTGGGAAGCGGGGGTTCATGATATTCAGCCTCCTTCCGCATTTTTTCGCTGGGCGATTCCGGGGAGGTGATTGTTCCATCCGGAGAAACCATGAAGTGGATACGAACCAGCGGATCGAGTCGGGTGAGCAGCGGAGACGCGTGGTATTGATCACCGGGCTGCGGCTCGGCCATCATGGCATTA
>JAITVQ010000195.1 GCA_031285745.1 Puniceicoccales bacterium
TGAAAACATCACTACGTTACCGCTTAAGAGGAGCTTCTGCTGTTTTAATCGCTGGTTTATTCCCATTTTCCTATTCCTTGGGCGCAACACCGGCTGGTCTTTGGGAATTCGACGATGCGCTGAATCCGTTCAAGGCCACGGTCGGAAACGATCTGGTGGTAACTGGGACCGCGCCGACTTATTCAACCAGCGTCACGGATAATTCTGCGTTATCACTTAACGGGGTTATTACGACTGTTTATGGGACAGCCAATTACCTCAAAGTTACCCACGGAATGGCTGCAAATGGTGGTGGCAGCGCCAATGGCGTTAATAATTATACCATTTTATTGGATGTCTTAACTCCTTCCGGGTCTGACAGCCAATATCGATCCGTTTTTCAGACGAATCAAAGTAACAGCAATGATGCCGAATTCTTCTTTAATAAAAGCAACAAGGTAGGAATCACCGCAGTAAACTACTCAGCATCCGCATGGGATACTCTCAACTGGCATAGAATGGTTATATCGGTAAGTAATGGGAATTTCTTCAATATTTATTGTGACGGGGCGTTATTCCATGCCGGAAAGGCGCAAAATGTGGGCGGGACGTATGAAGTCGACCCCGCGCTGTTGTTCTTCGCCGACAACGATAATGAGAATTACCCTTTGCATGTCGCCACGTTGGCCCTGTACGGAGAAGCACTTTCGGCTGCCCAAGTCGCCGCATTGGGTGCAGCAGGCTCAGCAGTTATCCCGGAACCGGGCACATATGCGTTAATGTTGGGAATCTGCCTCGGCGGGCTGGGGATTATCCGAAGACGGTATCGTTAGGGCGCAATTTGCGCTGGAGGCCCAAGGAAAGATTTCCCATATTTATTCCCAAGCTACAATCTGCCGTTGCTTCTGGTATTCGGCGGTGATAGGGCAGGCTGGTGGTTTCGTGCAAAACGAAATACGCGTTGCCCGGCAACATCCTCCCTGTTTCTTTGTTTTAAAGACCTATGCCCTACTCTCGCCCGTCGCAGCCTGAGCCACACATGATTTCCCGCCGGAGTTTTCTTCACAAGACAGGCCTGGCAGTTGCTGCCACCATTGCATTCCCCACGATCATCCCATCCAGGGTTCTCGGCAAGGACGGAGCCATCTCCCCCAGCAACCGGATCGTGATTGGCGCCGTCGGCATGGGACAGGGACATTTTAACATGACCCGCATGTTGCCCTTCAAGGATGTGCAGGTTGTTTCCATCTGCGATGTGGACGATAAGCAGGCCGCCAAGGGTAAACAGACCGTCGACAATCATTATCAAAATACTGATGCCCGCACCTATCGGGATTTCCGGGATATGTTTGCCAAGGATAACCTGGACGCAGTCATCCTGGCAGCCCCCGACCACTGGCACGGGATCATGTCCGTTGCCGCAGCGCGGGCCGGTCTTGATATTTTCGGTGAAAAGCCGCTGGCCCACACACTCCGGGAAGGCCGCGCCATCTGCAACGCCGTGCGCCAGCATGGACGCATCTGGCAGACAGGCAGCTGGCAGCGCTCCGTCCCCAACTTCCGCCAAGCCGTCGAGCTTGTTCGCAACGGACGGCTCGGAAAGATTACCAACATCGAGGTCGGCACCTTTGGGAATTTCAACGGCAATGCGATCAAACCGCCGGAAGCTCCCAAGCTGGACCGTATCCCTAGGGAGCTGAATTATAATCTCTGGCTCGGCCCGGCCCCCTGGCGTGATTACGACTCGCGCATTGTCCATTACAACTGGCGATGGAATCTGGACTTCGGAGGCGGCAATCTGATGGACTGGGTAGGACACCATGTCGATATCGCCCACTGGGCCATGGATCTCGACCACACCGGCCCCGTCAAGGTGAGTGGCAGCGGTGAATACGGGATCGTTACCCCGTGGAATGCGGAAACGAAATATCGCTATGCCTGCACCTATCAGGACGGCCTAACCATTACCGTGAGCTCTGACTTCAAGGGCGGCACCAAGTTTTACGGTGAGCGCGGCTGGATCCATGTGGATCGCGGTGTACTGGAGGCATCCGATCCTGCCATTCTCCGGGAAACGCCGAACTCGGGAGAGCTTTTTGTTTACCGGAGCGACGACCATTGGCGCAATTTCATTGATTGTATCAAGGACCGCCGAAACACCATCTCGCCGTGCGAAGCCGCCCACCGGTCCGCCAGCGTCGGCCATCTTGGGCACATTGCCATACTCACCGGGCGAACCATCCGCTGGAATCCGCGCACCGAAACCATCCTGGATGATCCCGGCGCCACCGCGCTCCTTGAACCCGCCTTCCGTTCCCCCTGGGTGCTCTGATTATGAAATTATCTTTTTCCGGTGTCCTTCTCATGCTGGGTCTGCTCGCCCAGCCTGCGCTCTTTGCGATTGAGCCGGCGCAGAGCACCAACGAACTGCGGAGCAAGCTCGCCTCGCTCTCCGACACCGAGCGATCCAATGAACTGCTGGATGCCGCCAGCACGCTCGCAGACGAGACCAAGACCACGCTGGAACGCGTCAGTGCCGTCCGGCGGCTGGGTCTGCTGCAGGACTCTGCCAGTATCCCCGTCCTGCGGCTCTATCTGAACGACATGCATCTTGGCGAGGAAGCCCGCATCGCCATGCAATACAATCCCAGCCCGGTCGTGGCAGTCGCTTTCCTGGATGAATTGAAAAGGATGTCTGATCCCAAGCTCAAGGCCGGACTGATTGGCAGTCTCGGCACCATGCGCATCGAATCAGTCATTCCTTTTGCCATGAAGGAAACCAATAATGACGACCCCTCGCTTGCCGAAGCCAGCCTCCGTGCGCTGGCTCGCATCAAGACGGCCAAATCACTGGAGTCCTTGAATTCTGCCAAGATAAACCCCATCCACAAGAAACTCGTCCTCGATCTGCTCCTCAATACCTGTGCCTGGCTCATCACCTCGCCTGAGAACGCCGATGCTTGGAACCAGGTAAAAACCACGCTGGAAAAGTTATCCAACGAGAGTGATTACCCCGGCATTCAATTCTCCGCCACCCTCATGCGCATCCAATACGGCCACCTTGCCGTGGAAGATTGCATAACAGGCAAAGGGGCGATTCTTCGCGATGCGTCCATCGAATTTCTCCGCCGTTCACGGGATATCGAGTCAGGCAAATTCCTTTTGGATTTCTTCCCGAAGGCGCAAAGCAGTGACGCCGTCAAAGTCATTGCAGCGCTCTCCGAACGGGGCATGACCGAAGTCCTGCCACAAATCCGGGCACGTATCGCCAATGACAACGACGACTATGTAAAAATCGAGGCCATCCACGCACTGGGTCTCATGGGCAGCTCCAGCGATGTGTACCTGCTGGCCACGCTTGCGTTCTCAAGCAACGAGGATATCGCCGCCGCCGCGCGCGCAGCCCTTTACGTCATCAATGGCGCAGGCACAGGAGAAACGTTTTCCGGGATCATCGCGAGCGACAGCTACGACGAGCAAACCCGCAAGCTCTTTATCGCCATCGCCACCCGGCGCCCGTTGCGCGAAGTTATTCCCGGCCTGATCGAGACACTCTCCGATGATAATGCCACCCTGCGCACGGAAGCCATGAAATCCCTGAGTCGCCTCATCGGCCCTAAAAACTTGCTGAACCTGGAAAAAGCCCGGACCTCAATCACGGACGAGGAGACCCGGCAAAGCATTGACCAGCTTTTTCAAAAGTTGACCGCCGAGATCAAGAAGTGACGCCGTCCATCTGGAAAGATCAGAGAACCAAGCGCAACCCATCGTAGGCCATCTTGACATTATCCTTTGCCAGGATCGGAGTCCAAGTGTCGTAATCAAGCTGCCAGGTAGTGTGGGTTATGAAAGTTTCTCGGGCGCGCATCTGCCTGGATATTTCAATGGCTTTTTCAACTGACATGTGCGTGGGGTGCGGCTGGGGACGGAGCCCATCCAGCACAGCAACGTCGGCATCCATGGCAAGCGCCATGGCCTCCTTCGGGACATCATTACAATCGGAATAATAGACAAACTTCTTACCACTGTGCTTATCCCAGAAGACCAAGCCCAGAGTCTCCACCCTGCCATGGGGTAAAAGAGTCGTGCGAATTTCAGACCCCTTCGCGAACGTCATCACGGCAGGCATGTCATGGAGGGAAAAAGCCACATAGCCACTGCTGATCGGACGGTCATGGAGGGCATAGGGATAGATCTGGCGGACCCGCCCCAGCCCTTCTTCAGTACTGTAAACAGGGATGGCGCTCCCCGCCCGAAGATCGCAGTAACGCCGTAGGTCATCCATGCCGACCACATGGTCGGCATGACCATGGGTAAGAATAAAAGTATCAACGGCCGGGATATTATTCTGCCAGCATTGCTGGCGAAAGTCGGGGCCCGCATCGACTTGGACATGGGATTCGTCGATGACAACGTGAATGCTGGCGCGAGTACGCCAGTTCTTGGGGTTACCAAGATCGAGCCCGGGATTCGGGTGCGCAATCAAAGGCACCCCCTGCGAGGTGCCCGTTCCCATAAAAATAATTTCCATGTCATGGATAGCCTTTCAGGGAAAGGCAGGGGGCGCAAAATATTTTCATCAGGAAATAGTCAGTTCATCCGTGTCTTCCTGGGATCAAATATTTTTTTGCATAAAAGCTTCGCCGCATGGAAAAATTCCCCATACATATGAAATTTCCCTATCCATGAAAAAAGTAATCATTGCGAACGTCACGGCAAAATCCGGCTGTGAAGAAACACTTGTAGCCAAGGCCAACGAGCTTGTGAAAGCGACCCGGGAAGAGATCGGTTGCATCACCTATGAGTTTCTCCGCGATACGGAAAATCCGCAGAAATTCCGCTTTGTGGAAGTATGGAGCAGCCAGGCGTCAGTGGATGCCCATTTCCACACACCGCATTTTCAAGCCTTCCTGAATCAATCGGGTGGCTTGATCGCAGAGCCCAACATGATCATGCTCTACGATATTGCGGCGGAGCGAAGTATCTAGGCTTCATCAAGCCTGGCCTAAACGGCGTTAGTAATCCTCAAAACCAGCCAAACGGCAGATCATAAGGATTTGCCGGGTTGTGTTGTACGCCTTGGGGTACATTTTGGGGAAACCGCACTTTGCCATAACGGAACCAGACATTATTCCCAATGTTTCCGGTTAATTGAAACATGCTGCCCAGCAGTACTTCATCGTCCATGAAAAACCACCGGTCTTATACTCTTTCAGCCATTCTGGCCGTTGCCACGCTTGCCTTGCCTTCGGGTAACATACAAGCCGAGTATCATAACTTCGATAACACGAAGGATGCCCAGGCCTATGTGCAGGAAGTGCGCTGGCCCTATTGGGCCGAAAGCACCTATAACGCGCTTTATTATCAAACAATCACCGGGACACATGGAGGAAACAAGGCTTCAGCGTTCTTTTACGGAGGCGTGCCCCATGCCAGTCCCGAATACCCGAAGAGCGGCAGTCCCGCCAGCATCATCTGGAGCTTCTGGCCTCCGAATGGTTGCAACGGAGAAGCAGTAAAACCGGCCTTCACGGGACCCAATATGTATGCGCCACCCCATATAGGGGAAGGCGCATCGGGGAAGGTGGACGGCTTCTGGCCTCAATTCAAAACCAACAAGTGGTACCGATTTGCCTGTCGCATCTGGAAACCGGTGGACGGTACGCCGGATGTAGGCTACGCCGCCAAATGGATGCGCGACCCAGACACAAAGATATGGTATCACTATGCCACAATGCGTTTACCATTGTCGCCCGAAGGGATGAACGGGTTGTGCGGATTCAACGAGGACTTTTATCACGGAAACCGGAAGCCCCGCCGGACGGATTTTCGCAATGTCTACTACTTTCGCCAGGGAGCTTGGGAATCGGCCAACCATTTCCACGCCTCAGTCCGGCAAAAAGGAGAACGCGGCACCATTGGGTTGATCGAGAACGACACGGTTGCCTTCTTCGAGACCTGCTCTTCTCCCGATTATAAGGGCAATCTGGATTTCGACACAGGAAAGAAGGGCGAAACCCTGACCATGAAACAGGCGGAACAACCGGACTTCGACCCGATCGTCGTGCAAGACCCCAGGGCCGTTTATCATGGAAACCAGTTGGTTGTCACATGGAAGATGGCGGACATCAGTTCGCCACAGTTTGCCTATCGTATTGAGATATTCGATAATGTCTCCTTCAGTGGAAAACCAATTGTCAACGTATTCGACTATGCTCCCGAGGTTCGCCAAAAATTGATCGAAATTCCCTCCGGGATAAAGCCATCCGTGCGCTTGACCATCACCGATGTATTTGACCGCACTGCGAAGCCTGTGCAGCTCCGGGCCGTCGCCCCTACTCCTGCGGCCGCCTTGGCCAATCCAAGTCAGACACAACAGCAAGGGCTGGATTACCAATACTACGAGGGCGAATGGAGCACGCTGCCGGATTTTGCCAAACTGCAAAATAACGGGGAAGGCTCCGTGGCATTTCCCGATTTAACGCCCCGTCGCCGCCGCGAAAATTACGCGTTTAACTACACCGGATTCCTGGACATCCCGACCACAGGACTTTACACATTTACCCTGCGTTCGGCAGATGGCACCAGGCTGTTGATAGATGGGAATACGGTCGTGGATCACGATGGCATCCATAGTCCATCGGATAAATCAGGATATGCCGTGCTCGCCCAAGGTAGACACCTGGTAAATGTTCTCTACTTTTTCAAAAAACAGGTCGGCAAGGCAGGCGACGATATCGACGGATTGAAATTGCAGTATGCCGGCCCCGGCATCCGCCAGCAGGAAATCCCCTTTTCAGCATGGTCGAGGGCCATGGTCATCGGACGCCCGCAGGTTACCTTGGAAAGTCCAGCCCCCAGTATTTCAGTTCCATCCGGACATGTCGCCTTGCAAGCCAAAGTAGCATCCAATGGAGCAAAAATCGACAAAGTGCGCTTCTATGTGGACGGTTATTACTGGGGAGAAACGTCCAACGAGCCGTATTCGCTCAACACCGTCCTCTGGAGTAAAACAGACAACAATGTCCGGGCCCGGGTTATTTATAACGGAAACCGTTCTGTGGACTCTGAGGTAAACAAAGTCACCACGACGCCAGAGGATATGTCGCCCTGGACCTTATCCGGGGTAAGTGAGCATACCCAGGGATTCGGTGGAAAGCTGGACAACGGAAACATCCACCTGATCGGTGACGGATTGAATATCTGCCATCAGGAAATGAACGGCGACTGCACCATCATAACCAAGGTGTCGGGTCTTATCTCTGCTGGGCAAGGCCCCGACGGAAAGTATTCCGATTGGTCGTGGCACGCCGGGATTATCTTTCGGGAATCTTTAACCCGGACGCCGGGCATGCCCTTAGGCAACAAGAATGGAAACCGTTTTGCCGCCCTCTTTACCACGGTAAACTACGGCACGCATTTCCAGGATAACACCATGGAAAATGCCGGAGGGCCTTATTGGTCGAAGGAGGTGGGACGTCAGCGCTGGCTCAAAATCCAACGGACCGGAGAAGTCTTCACCTCTTCCATTTCCGAAAACGGAACTGACTGGAAAGTCTGCAACACGGTCACGTTGAAAGGTGCCCCGGCGAAAATGTACGTCGGTGTCTATACATACGCCCCCCAGTCGGAAAACACCAACGTCCATCGGGCCACGTTTGAGCAGGTGACTCTCAAGAAAAGCTAACGCTGTTTAGAAAAACTGGGCAAAAGCAAAAAACAAAACGTGCACCAAAGATCGGTGCACGTTTTGTTTTCATCCCCTTCATTAGTCCTTTTGGAAAATAAAAAATCCCCCAATCATTGATTTGAGGGACTTTAAATGGGGTGGATAACCGGACTTGAACCGGCGACCCTCGGAATCACAATCCGATGCTCTAACCAACTGAGCTATATCCACCGTAAAGAGAAGGGGCGTGTTAGTAAATCAGGTATGAATACTGTCAACAGGAAAGCACAGTTTAAAACAATACTCCGACAAAACACATATTGTTTTCACAAAAAACGCCCGGGAAAACCGGGCGCTTTTTCGATCAAGGGTTGTTCCCTAAATTAATTATGCACCAATCTGGAAACGAACAAAACGGGAAACGATAATGTTTTCACCGGTTTTGGTAATGGTTTCCGTGATAAGGTCGTTGATTTTTTGGTCAGGCTGCATGACGAAAGGCTGCTCAAGCAAACAGATCTCTCCGTAGAACTTCTCCATTTTGCCTTGAACGATTTTTTCGATAGCCGCAGCTGGCTTGCCTTCCATCTGCGCTGCAGCGATTTCCTTTTCCTTTTCGACTTCCTCTGCGGGAACATCTTCACGCTTCAAGTAGCGGGGAGAGGCAGCCGCAATATGCATGGCCAGTTGCTTGGCAAATGCCTGGAATGCCTCGTTTTTCGCCACAAAGTCAGACTCGCAGTTTACTTCGACAAGTACGCCCACTTTGCCACCAGTGTGAATGTAGGACTGAATAATGCCCTCAGAGGCAGCGCGGCCCGCTTTTTTATCACGGGTAGCAGCACCCTTTTTGCGAAGGATTTCTGCTGCTGCATCCATGTCACCATTGGTTTCGACAAGAGCACCCTTGCAGTCCATTAGACCTGCACCAGTGCGGTTGCGTAATTCATTAACTTGTTGTGCGGAAATTGCCATTTTTGAATGAGTTTAT